>CAYHDD010000738.1:0-2018 GCA_964355195.1 uncultured Rhodoferax sp.
TCTGCTCGATGGAGGCGCTGGTTTCTTCGACGCCGGCGGCTTGTTCGCTGGAGGCTTGTGAGAGCGACTGCGAGGTCGCGCTCACCTCTTCTGAGGCACTGGCCAGAGCCTGGGCACCGGAGTTGACGTCGGCAACGACCTGCGAGAGTTTTTCTATCATGTTGCTCATGGCTTGCAGGACTTGGCCTGTTTCGTCTTTCGACGGCGTGTCAATTCTTACCCTCAGATCGCCATCGGCCAGACTGTTTGAGACGCTCACTGCCTGGTGCAGTGGCCCAGTGATGGAAACCGTGATGTAGAGCGCAAAAGCAATCGAAATCACCACAGCCGCCAAACCCATCAGCAACATGTTGCGTGTCGCACTGGCAATGTGCTCGGTGCCGGCCTTGACACTTTCGCTGGCCAGCGTTGTGTTCAGATCAATCACCTTGTTCAGACTGGCTTCGGCCTTGTTGAAGAGCGGGCGTGATTCCAGAAATTGTTTGTAAAACTCTGCAAACAGTGCTTTTTGCGCTGCCTCATTTTTCGTGGTGGACAGGTTGGAGATGACCGATGCGAGGCCGTCGTCAGCACGTTTCCAGTCAGCCCAGTCTCCCTCAAACTGCTTCCACAGCACGGCTTCTTCTTTGGTTTGCGGTAGCGGCTCGTAGATTTTCAGGCCGCTCTGGATGTTGGCCCAGGCCTTTTTCCTGAGTTCCAGCACACCCAGGAATTCCTTTTGCGCGGCGTAGTCAGTCTCGTAGATCGCGGTGGCCAGGGTCGCAGACTTGACGGCCGTCTGGCCTTCGCTGGCGATCAGCAGGCCTTGAACCGAAGGCATCCGAACGTTGCCAATCTCCGTCATCGAGTTCCCCACTTCGCGGATCCCGCCGTAGCCTGACCAACCAATGGCTGCCAGCGCCACCAGCATGATGGCGACCAGCGTCGTCAGCTTCCACTTGATTAATAGATTTTTGAACATGATGCGGTCTCCTTGGGCAAATTGGCGGTTTTGAAAAGTTCAGGCAAAGGTTTGATGGCAGGGTGAAGTCAGAAGCTGTATTTGAGACCGACAACAAGCGTGCTCTTGCCCAGGTTGTCATAAGTCCCAACTTTGTAAAAAGCGTCGCTGGCATTGGTCCCGATGGCAGCAATCGTTGCCGTCAGGCCGTTGCCAAAATCCTTGGCAAGCGTCAGCGAGTAGTCGGTGTAGTTGCCGCTGACGGACTGGTTTGGAATGGTTTGACGACCGACATGCGGCGTCAGCGTGAAGCCGTTTCCGAGGTCAAAATTGGCCGCTAGTTCAAAGTAGGCGCTGCCCGAACTGTTGCTGTTGGCGATGAAGTTGCTAGTGGCATAGCTGTATTTGGCCGTCAGCACACTGTAGCTCAGAGCGCCATAGATCTCGGTTGTGTTGGCGTTGGCAAAGCCCGGCACCTTTGCCGCTGTGTTGCCGGGGTACTGGTAGCTGATCGCGCCGACGTCAAAGCTGAAGTCCTTGCTAATCTCCCCCTTGAAGCCGCCGTACAGGTCAACTTCGAGCGACCCATCGGTGGCACCCACGTAGTCCTTGATCCAGTTGATGTTGGAGCCCCAGGCACCGACGTAGAAGCCGCTCTTGTGGGCAAAGTCAATGCCCGCCTGCAAGGCTGGCTTGAACGAGGTTTGCGAAATGCCGCGAAAGCGGTAATCGCTGACGCCCCCGACATTGAAGGACAGTGTGTAATCAGGTTCAGCTGCTTTCGTCTGCGCCAAGGCGCCTGTGGCGGTCAGAAGTGCGATCAGCACGATTGCAGTGTTCAGGTTCGGGTTCATCAGGGTCTCCAAGAGAAGGCGTTAAAAGCTGTCTCCTTGGTGAAGAGTCTGAAGGAGACCATGGATCGCCACGCTACGCTCGCGATGACGAGTGGGTACTTTTCCGATTTCTGGCTCCGCTAAGGCGCAGGCAACAACTGCGGCTGCTCAGCGATCTGCGCCAGTGCGCCCAGGTCCTCAACCGAGAGCACCTGATTGACGTCCAGCAGAATGACGAACTTGCC
>CAYHDD010000739.1:0-2018 GCA_964355195.1 uncultured Rhodoferax sp.
GTACGCTGCCTGCCCAACCCCTACTACGAGCCCGGACTGCGCGAACTGACCGGGCGGGACGCCCCGGTCGTAACCTTTCTGGAGGTGAGCGAGTTGACGCAGAATATGTACCGCGACATACACGCCTTCATCGCCACCTGGCTGCCGGCGTTCGTGCGCGACAACCGCAGCTACCTTACCGTCGCGATCGGCTGCACCGGCGGGCAGCACCGTTCGGTCTACATCGCCGAGCGCCTGGGCACAGCGTTCGGCGACGACAACCAGGTGATGGTCCGCCACCGGCAAATCCGCTGACGCGAAAACCTCCCCGGACGTTCGGCTAGCCCGCCCGGCGCAGCTTGAAGCGCTGCAGCTTGCCGGTCTCGGTGCGCGGCAGCGCCGCCACGAACTCGACCGAGCGCGGATACTTGTAGGGCGCGATCGCCTTCTTCACGAACTCCTGCAACTCCTTCACCATCGGCTCGTTGCCGGTATAACCCGACTTCAGCACCACCCACGCCTTCACGATCTGGCCGCGCTCGGCGTCGGGCACGCCGACCACGCCGCATTCGGCCACCGCGGAATGCTGCAGCAGCGCCGACTCCACGTCCGGCCCGGCGATGTTGTAGCCGGCGGAGATGATCATGTCGTCGGTGCGCGCCTGATAGTGAAAGTAGCCCTCGGCATCCATCTTGTAGGCGTCGCCGGTGAGGTTCCAGCCGCGCATGGGTCCGTCCGAGACCACATAGTCCTTCTGCCGCACGTCCGCGAGATAGCGGCAGCCGGTCGGGCCTTTCACCGCAAGGCGCCCGACCACGCCGGGCGCGCAGGGCCTGCCTGCGTCGTCGATGACCCGTGCCTGATACCCGGGAATGGCGTAGCCGGTGGCGCCGCGGCGCACGCGCTCGGGCGTATGCGAGATAAAAATATGGATCATCTCGGTCGCGCCTATGCCGTCGATGATTTCGATGCCGCTCGCCTGCTTGAATAGCTGCCGCGTCGCATCGGGCAAGGCTTCGCCCGCGGATACGCATTGCTTCAAGGTTTTGAGTTTGTGGTTGGCATAGAGGCCCGCCATCTGGCGGTAGTAGGTTGGCGCGGTAAAACAGATCGTCGCCTTGAATTTCGCTATGGTCGCGAGCAGGTCGTCCGGGGTGAGCCGCTCGATCAGCACCGTGGATGCGCCAAAGCGCATGGGAAAGCACAACAGGCCGCCCAGGCCGAAGGTGAAGGCAAGCGGCGGTGTGCCGCAGAATATGTCGCGTTCGGTCGGCAGCAGACAGGAGCGCGGGAAACAGTCGCACATGGCAAGCACGTCGCGGTGAAAGTGAACCGTGCCTTTGGGCTGGCCCGTGGTGCCCGAGGTGAAGGCGATCAGGCAGACGTCGTCGGCCGCCGTATCGACATTGGCGAAGGTCGCGGGCTTGGCCGAAAGCCTTTGCTCCAGCGATCCTGCGCCGCCGTCGTTGAAATAGAGCACCCGTCGCAGATCGCTCGAGCCGGCCGCGGCAAGTTCCATCTCTTCCTTCAGACGCACGTCGCACAGTGCGGCGCCAACTTTGGCCTTGGCTATGATCTGCTGCAGCTCCTTCGCGCGCAACAGGGGCATCGTCGGCACGGCGATCAGTCCCGCCTTGACCACCGCGAACCAGCAGGCGGCCATCATCGGATTGTTGGGCGCACGCAACAGCACGCGATTTCCCGGTTTCAAGCCCAGGTCCTCGACCAGCACGTGCGCGATCTGGTTCGCGCGCTGCAGCAGCTGGCGATAGGTGCAGGAAACCACCTTGCCGTCGACCAGGGCGTGAATCACGTTGCGCTCGCCGTGGCCGCGCGCCGCCATTTGGTCGAGCAGTTCGGCGCCGCAGTTCAGCCGCTTGGGATACTGCAACTCGGGCAGCTCGAAGATCAACTCGGGCCACAGCTTCGCCGGCGGCAGATGGTCTCTGGCAAACGTATCGACGTGCGCGGTGTAGGCCATCGCTCGACCTCCTCGTCAACTGCCTTTCAATGTTTCGCGGGCGATAATCAGCTTCTGC
>CAYHDD010000740.1:0-2017 GCA_964355195.1 uncultured Rhodoferax sp.
TGGAATCAAAATCCAGTGCCTTAACCAACTTGGCGACTCCCCTACACGGGTTGACAGTCAGATACCGTCAACCGACAAACTGTTACTGAACGCCCAACCCACCAGGGGGTGAGCAGCCAAACTGTTACAAAATCTGGCCTGAAACGAGCTTGGCACATCGTCCAGATCAAATTGCTGCACTACCTGCGCAAATACCGCGCTTCCAGAGCCTGTCATCCGGCCTCTCAGACCGCGTGAGGCGAGCCACCCAAGGGCAAGCGCCACGTCAGGACAAATTCTTTCTGCCACGCTCTGCAAATCATTGCGACCGAAACCGAATACATCTGCCGAGAAGCCCGTGATTGTAGCAGGCTGACTGTCTCTTGTCAGCGCCGGATCCAAGAAGATGAGTCGGGTCTCCAGTCCAGGAGTCGGCTTCATGACCAGAAAGCGGCTCGTCGGCAGGGTGATGGGCGTCAATTGTTCGCCTACACCCTCGACCCAGGCGTTGTGGCCGGCCAGAAAGAAGGGCACATCAGCACCCAGTTCAAGTCCAATCCGGCCGAGCTGCTCCAGCGACAGGTCGAGTTGCCACAAACGGTTCAAAGACAGCAGCGTGGAGGCAGCGTCCGACGAGCCACCGCCCATGCCAGCCTGTACCGGGATGCGTTTTTCGATGCCGATGTGCGCACCCAAAGTGCTGGCGCTGAACGCCTGAAGTGCCCTGGCCGCGCGCAGCACCAGGTCATCTGCGGGTAGCGCAGCAGCCAGATCTTCGCGGCTGATGTGGCCGTCCGGGCGCAGCTCGAAATGCAGGGTGTCGCACCAGTCGATCAGCATGAAAGCCGACTGCAGCAAGTGGTAACCGTCGCTTCGTCTTCCCGTGATATGCAGAAAGAGGTTGAGCTTGGCCGGGGCGGCGATGTCGTAGAGAGCCTTCATTTTTCCAATACCAGACGGATTTCCGCAGCCGGTGCAGGTTGTGTGCGGCGCGCCAGAATATGACCAGTGGCGTAGCGCGAGAAGTCCGGATTCCAGCCCGCAACGGACATCGGTTCACCGGCCAGCCAGGCGAACAGCGCTGTCACCGGAAGTTCCGTGCCCAGGGCAAACCCGATCAAGTCGTCCAGCGAGGCAAAGCGGCGTACTTCACCGCTGCGGCGCAGCACCGCGCTTTGACCGGTCCAGTCAAGCTGAGCGACGATGGTGCCGAGCGGTGCGTAGAGTGTCAGAGCACCTTGCTGTGGATCGCCGCTCAATTCAAAGCTGGCCGCGACCGACTGCGTCTGATTAGTCACTGCATCGGCCTCGACGCGCAGCGCCAGCCGACCATGCCAGGAGCTTGCCGCAACGGACTCCACAGTCCGCGCCAGCGGTGGCGCGGCGCACGCCGTCAGCAGCCAGAGCAGCGCAAGCAGCACCAGGCGAGCGGCGATCGACAGTGCCATCAGAGTTTCACGCCCAAGCGTTTGAGCGTCTCGCGCAGGGTTTCGTTGTCGGCCTTGAGCTGTGCGCCCTGCCTCCAGACGCCAAGGGCATCATCCTGGCGGCCCATTCTCCACAAGACCTCGCCCAAATGCGCCGCGATTTCGGCGTCCGGTCGGATCTTGAATGCGGCTTGCAGGAGCTCAAGCGCCAGGGCCACCATGGGGTTTAGATGACCGATGGCGGGCGGAGCGACGATGCCAATACGACAGGTGCTCACAGGCAGGCCAGGTTGGTGATACGGCTCAATAGCGGGGCACGCTGGGGTCCACCTCTTTGCTCCAGGCGTCGATACCGCCGGCCACGTTGATGCCTTCGATGCCATGGCGGGCGAGGGCGATCAGGGCCTTGGCCGAGCGGCCTCCCAGTTTGCAATGCACATAAAGTTGTCGATTGGCTGCCAGGCGACGCACCTCTTCAATCGCCTCGCCGCTGTCGATGCGATCCAGAGGCACCAACACCGCTCTCTCGATGTGCGCAATCTCGGCCTCGTTGGGATTGCGCACATCGAGCAACAGCACATCGCCAGACTGCTTGTCGAGCAGGGGTTTCC
>CAYHDD010000741.1:0-2017 GCA_964355195.1 uncultured Rhodoferax sp.
GATCCATAACCCAGTTCAATCCGTACCGCCGGTTCTCCGAAAAACACCACTTCAGTCCGGCGCGCGCAATTTGGCGACTTCGGCGTCGGAGGGCAGGTACTTGGCACCGTCAAGGTAGACGTAGTCCACCATCACACCCTTGCCGCCTTCATTCTTGGTTCTACCCACAAAGGCACCCATGGTGGACTGGTGGTCTTGCGCTCGGTAGGTGATCTTGCCAAAGGGGCTGTCGACCTGTAGGCCCTTGAAGGCAGCGACCAATTTTTCAGTCTCGCTGCTGTTGGCCTTTTTCAGACCGGCGACGATCGATTTGATGGCCGTATAGCCGACCACCGATCCTAGACGCGGGTAATCTTTGTACTTGTCGTTGTAGGCCAGAAAGAAGGCCTTGTGCTCGGGCGTTTGAATACCGTGCCAGGGGTAGCCGGTAACGATCCAGCCGTTGGGCGATTCGTCCTTCAGCGGATCCAGGTACTCGGGCTCACCGGTCAACACGCTGACCACCTCGCGACCCTGGAACAGGCCACGCGTATTGCCTTCACGCACGAACTTCGACAGGTCGGCACCGAACAGCACGTTGAAGATGGCGTCGGGCTTGGCATCGGCCAGAGCCTGCACCACGCTGCCGGCGTCAAGCTTGCCCAGCGGCGGCGCCTGCTCGACCACGAACTCAACATCCGGCTGCGCTGCCTTGAGCAACTGCTTGAAGGCTGCTACCGCCGACTGACCGTACTCATAGTTGGGGTAAACGATGGCCCAGCGCTTCTTCTTCAGCTTGGCAGCCTCGGGCACCAGCATGGCAGCTTGCATGTAGGTGCCAGGACGCAGGCGGAAGGTGTACTTGTTGCCACCAGCCCAAATGATCTTGTCGGTCAGCGGCTCACCGGCCAGGAAGAAGAATTTCTTCTGTTTGGCAAAGTCGGACACCGCGAGGCCAGTGTTCGAGAGAAACGTGCCCATGAGCACGTCTATCTTTTCGCGCGAAATCAGCTCTTCGGCGACGCGCACGGCATCACCCGGATTGGCGTTGTCGTCGCGCGTGATCAGTTCGATCTTCTTGCCATTGACGCCGCCGGCAGCGTTGACCTCGTCAACGGCCAGCTCCATGCCCTTCTTGTAGGGGTCCAGGAAGGCCGGCTGGGCCTTGTAACTGTTGACCTCGCCGATCTTGATGACGCCCTGCGCATGCGCCGGAATCATGAGGGTCGCTGCCGCCGCCAAACCGGCCGCGTACAGCATTGTTCTTAACATTTTCATAGCAAAGCTCCTCAAAAAATTGTGAAATGACAAGGGGAAAATATATCAATCAACGCAAACCGTCCCGCCCGACGATCTCGCCAAGCTGCAGGCCGCCGATACGTGGCAAGGGCCGTCCGCTCCCCGTGACGACGACGGCGACCACGATTTCATTCGCCCGGGGTGCGTCGCTGACGCGCGCTTCCATGGCGTCAAAGTGACTGCGCACAAAGGCCGCATCCTTGTGGCCAAGCGGCACATCGATGGCCGTGCCCAGGCCGCCCATTTTCTTGGACGATGGCACCAGGGCTGCACCTTTTTCAACTGCCTTGCGCAAGGGCGCGCCGAGTTTGGGGTGCAGGATGGCGGCAGCGTGCTCCAGTTCGCCGGCCTCGCCGACGATGGCCGCCTTGCCGTAGCTCTGCGCGTCGCCAGGCGCAATGCCCAGCGCCTGCACACACTTTTGCCCGAGCAGAGCGCCCAACTCCTCGCCGATGGCAATCAGTTCATCGAGGTTTTCGGAGAAGCGCCCGGCATAGGGGTTCTCGATCACCGCCATGGCCAGTGCGCGGCGCGTCGGTGGCGTCACAGCCTGGCCCATCTCGATCAGAGTCTCATCGACCTGGACAATGATTTTGCGAATATTTGCGCTCATGTTGGGTTTCCTGTCTCAATCATAGGGTGTGGCGCTGGCGCGATTCAGCGCAAGCCGTCCCACTTGTTGATGGCGTCGGCGGCCAGCCCGCCGACTCGCGCGTGGATGCGCGCACCGCTGCTCATG
>CAYHDD010000742.1:0-2015 GCA_964355195.1 uncultured Rhodoferax sp.
TATTACTCAGTAGCGCAAGACAACATTAGAGTAGTGCATGCCAGCAATGCGATAGTTGCTAACTACATCAGTGTTGTTGTAGGCATATATGAAGACAATGAAGATAAACAGAGCTAATTTCCGCTATCATTAACCGCATTGTAAACACGATCCAGAGCATTGTTGGCATGATCCAGAGCAGTATATCTGCCTCCAAGATAGGCATTTCTTGGCCTTAGCTAAACTTTGCGACAGAACCCTCAAACGCAGCTCCTTCGTACTACCAAGGCGCACGGACAACTCCTTGGACGGGGCCAGCTAACTCGTTGTTACTGTTAACGTCTGACCCCGCTGATTCACCATGATTACATTGATTATGTATTTAATTGAATCTGGCAGTGACACTGCTATTGCTAAGAACCGGTACCGTGCAAGTCAATGCAGTACCACTACAAACACCGGACCAACCTAGGAACAGAGCTTTTCCTTTTGGTTTGGCGGTCAACGTGATCGTGGTGCCTATCTTGACGCTTTTGGAACACTTATTGCCGCAATTGATACCCTTGCGGTCGCCGTCACTCACGGTACCTTTACCACTGGTAGTGACGGACAGTGTGTAGGTTTGTGTCAATGGAACAAATGTTGCGGTCACATGGTGGCCTGTATTCATTGTCGTGGTGCACAAACCCATGCCACTACAATCACCGCTCCAACCGGTAAACACGCTACCGCTATCTGCCGTGGCAGTCAGACTCACGGCGGTACCCGAATCAAGATTAAAGGAACACACGGCACCACAATCAATGCCGTTGCCACTCACGGTACCGGTGCCACCCCCTGACTTGGCTACCGACAAACCATACTGCTGCGTGAAGGTCGCGCCGACGCTGGAGTCTTGCGTTAGTAAGAAGCTACAGGAGCCAGTTCCCGAGCAATAACCACCGGCCCAACCGTTAAAAACGGCATCGGTGCCTGGTGCTGCGCTAAGCGCCACGGGTGTACCGTCATCGAGCATCACGTTACACGTGCCGGTGTTAGCGCTGCAGTCGATGCCATTACCCGATATGCCGCCAGGGCCAGTGGCTTCAACCGAAAGCTGGTGCTGCGACACTGCCGGACCAACGATATGAAGTGCATACGCCTTGCTGGCGAAAACATCGCTACCGTCGGTCACTTCGACCGTGAAATTGAAGTCACCGCTTAGGGTTGGTGTTCCTAACAGCACACCGGACAAGGGAAGCGAAAGCCCGTTTGGCAGTGCACCCCCCGTGATGTTGATCTTCTTGTAAGGCACATTACCTCCGATCACGACAGTGCGGTCAACGTAGGGCGTTCCCATTTTCCCATCCTGGAGGTGATCGATCAGGCCCAAGGCAGCCGCGGCATCGAAGCCGACCATCTGGGCGCCGATGTAGTTGCCGATCAGGACGCGCGTCGCGCAATTTACCAGATGCGACCCGCCGCCCGCTTCGGCAACTTCGACCGCGATCATGTTGGCCTTGCCATACAGCGAGCCGGGCTCAGTTTCATCGCACATGGCCTCGCCATTTTCCCCGTCGATACTGGTGGGAAGTCCGGGATCGCTATCGGCTGCGTATTCGTAGAACTCATAACGGCGTGTGACGGTCTCATCACCTGCAGCGCCCATGTCGTCGGCAAGGCCCTCCAGTTCATTCTTGGCGGCATTGGCGCCAGTATTGCTTTGCAGCAGCTTCCATTCCGTTTCGGTCTCATCGGCTTCTCCGTTGCGCCAGTCTGGACCCGGGGCAAGATCGTCGGGGGACACGAGATCCCGCAGTTCGACGGGGTTTGCATTATGGGAGGTAGTCTTGATGACTTTCACCCAGGACGGTTCACCAAACTGCTTACCTGCGGGAACCTGCATTGCGGCGGGTGCGGGAATCACGGCAACCACCTGCGCATTAGCCCCGCCAGCCGGGGGCGTGTAGTTCCATGTCGGCGCAGCGACCTTGACCGGCGCTCCGAAGGTCGCCAGTGGTTGGCCGGGGCCACCATCTACCAGCCAGTTGTAGACG
>CAYHDD010000743.1:0-2011 GCA_964355195.1 uncultured Rhodoferax sp.
TGCCGTCGGCGTAGGCCTGGCGCATTGCCTGGGTTTCCTCGGCGCTGGCGAAGGCCTGGTAGATCTGGAACAGGGCGGAGCCCTCTGTTTCCTTGGGCTCGCCCGGTGCGCGTGAATCGGTCAGCACCCCGGCGATCAGCTTCTTGAGTTCGGGGCGCGGCGCAAACAGCGGGATGTGATTGTCGTAACTCTTGCTCATCTTGCGCCCGTCCAGCCCGGGCAGGGTGGCGACGTTGTCCTCGATGGCCGCTTGGGGCAGGGTGAAGTGGTCGCCGTAAAGATGGTTGAAGCGCTGTGCGATGTCTCGTGCCATTTCGATGTGCTGGACCTGATCGCGTCCCACCGGAACGTGGTGCGCATTGAACATCAAAATGTCGGCTGCCATGAGCACCGGGTACATGAAGAGACCGGCATTCACGTTGGCGTCGGGTTCTTCCTGGGCTGCCGAGTTCTGGTCGACCGCTGCCTTGTAGGCGTGCGCCCGGTTCAGCAAGCCCTTGGACGTGACGCAGGTCAGCAGCCAGGTCAGCTCGGGGATTTCCGGCACGTCGGACTGGCGGTAGAAGGTGACGCGCTCGGGGTCGAGCCCGGCAGCCAGCCAGCTGGCCGCGATCTCGAGTGTCGAGCGCTGGATGCGTGCCGGATCCTCAATCTTGATCAGCGCGTGGTAGTCGGCCAGAAAGTAAAAACTCTCAACGTTGTCGCGCTGACTGGCGGCCACCGAGGGGCGGATGGAGCCGACATAGTTGCCCAGATGGGGGGTACCGGACGGCGTGATGCCGGTCAGAAAACGTTCAGAACTCATGTCGGGAAAAGAGTTTTTCAGAATTAGCCAAAAATCATGGCAAAGGGCGTCAACAGCAGGTCGAGCAAGCCATAGGTCAACCTCATCAAGGGCTGCATCCACAGGGTGCTGACAACACCGGCAATCACCAGGCCCATCACGATGAAGAATCCCCAGGGCTCGGCGCGCGCCACAAATTCGGCCTGCCGGTAGGGCAGAAGGCCGACCAGAATGCGACCGCCATCGAGCGGTGGCAGCGGAAACAGGTTGAAGGCGAACATCACCACGTTGACCAGTACGCCGCCCTGTGCCATCTTGAGGAAGAAGGGCTCGGTCACACCGGTACCTCTCAGCACAAACAGCAGAACACCCCAAAGAAAGGCCATGATGAAATTGGCTGCGGGGCCCGCCAGGGCGACCCAGACCATGTCGCGTTTGGGATGACGCAACTTGCCAAAGCGCACCGGCACCGGCTTGGCGTAACCAAACAAGAAGGTGCCACCCGTAGCAAAGTAGAGCAGCAAGGGCATCAACAATGTTCCGATCGGGTCGATGTGCTTGATCGGGTTGAGTGTGATGCGCCCGAGCGCATAGGCGGTGTTGTCACCAAAGTGGCGCGCGGCATAGCCATGCGCCGCTTCGTGCACGGTGATTGCGAAGAGCACCGGCAGGGCGTACAGGGCTACGGTTTGAATCAGGTGGGCAATGTCCATCGGCCTATTGTCTCAGAGCCTCAAGGCCAAGGGCTTCCAGGGTGCCACGACCCTGGCGGATCAGTGCCGGTTCGCGAGCGCTGAGGTCGATGATGGTGGTCGGCTCCAGCGCACAGGCACCGGCGTCGATGACGGCGTCGATCTGGTTTTGAAAGCGCGTCAGTATTTCCTGGGCATCGTTGAGGGGTTTGGTCGCGCCGGGTGCGATCAGTGTGGTGGCCAGCAAGGGCTCGGTGTGCAGCGCCAGCAGGGCCTGCAAGACCCTGTGCTCGGGCACTCGTAAACCAATCGTGCGCCGTGCCGGATGGCTTAGGCGGCGCGGCACTTCCTTGCTGGCTTCCAGAATGAAGGTGTAAGGCCCCGGTGTGGCCGACTTGAGGAGCCTGAACTGTTTGTTGTTTACGCGCGCATAGTTGGCCAGCTCGCTCAGGTCCCGGCACAGCAGCGTCAGTGGGTGTTTGTCGTCTACGCCGCGAATGCGCCGCAATGTGTCGGCCGCCGCCTTGTCATCTAA
>CAYHDD010000744.1:0-1998 GCA_964355195.1 uncultured Rhodoferax sp.
ATCATGTCCGGGTTGAAGCGCGCGCCTTCCTCGTTGGTGAAGAAGGCCACTGCCAGCGGGCGGCGCGTGGTGATGCCGGCATCGCTCAGTACCTGCATCACTTCCAGCCCGGCCAGCACACCCAGATTGCCGTCGTAGCGACCCCCGGTGCGCACCGTGTCGATGTGCGAACCCGTCATCACGGGTGGTCCGGCTTCCAAGCCGGCGCGTACGCCGACCACGTTGCCGATGGCGTCAACGCTGACCGCCAGGCCAAGCTCTTTCATCCAGCGCAGCACGAGACCGCGCCCAGCGCCGTCTTCCTCGCTCAGGGCGAGGCGGCAGACACCGCCACCGGCAATCGCGCCGACCTCGGCCAGCGCTTGCAGACGCGCACCGAGGCGGTCAATGTCAACACCCAAGCGGCGGCTGTTGTGGGGTACCGAATTTGGACTCAATTCCTGTGGACCTGGTTGATTGCGTCATGAATCACGACGCCCACAGTGTATCTTTTTGCATCGCTGCCTCGAAGTCGCCAGCAGGCATCGACCGGCCAAAGAAATGGCCCTGGCAGGGGCGGCAACCCAGGTTCGTCCGGCAGCACTCCTGAGCCCCGAAATCCAGACCTTCGGCGATGAGGACTTCCGCTTGTCGGCGCTCTATCCGTCGCAGTCGCATACGATGCCGGACCATGAACGAACCGACCATTACCTGCCCCAAATGCGGCACTGAAATCAAGCTTACCGAGTCCTTGGCCGCGCCGCTGCTGGCCTCGACCCGTGTGCAGTTTGAAAAACAACTGGCGCAAAAGGACAGCGACATCGCGGTGCGCGAAAGCGCCATGCGCGAAAAGGAACGGGCGTTGCTCCAGATCCAACGTGATCTGGACGACCAGGTGGCCGGCAAGGTCGCCGCCCAGCTCAAGACCGAGCGCGTGCGGGTCGCAGCGGAGGAGGCCAAAAAAGCCAATGCAGCAGCGGCCAGTGAAATCGACGCCAAAGCGCGCGAGCTGACGGAATTGCACGAGGTCCTGAAAGTGCGCGACGCCAAGCTGGCCGAAGCCCAGCGCGCTCAGGCCGAACTGATCAAGAAGCAGCGCGAACTGGACGACGCCAGGCGCGAACTGGAATTGCCTCGATGCAACAGAAGATCGAGGAACTCAAGCAAAAGGCCGAGCAGGGCTCACAGCAGTTGCAAGGCGAAGTGCAGGAACTGGAGCTGGAAAACCTGCTGCGCGCGAAGTTTCCATTCGACCTGATCGAGCCGGTGCCAAAGGGCGAGTTCGGCGGGGACGCCCTGCACCGTGTCAACAGTCAAAGTGGTGTGCCATGCGGCAGCATCCTGTGGGAGTCCAAACGCACGCGCAACTGGAGCGATGCCTGGCTGCCCAAGCTGCGCGAAGACCAGCGCAGCGCCAAGGCCGAGGTCTGCGTCCTGGTCAGTCAGGTCTTGCCCAAAGGTGTGGAGTCCTTTGACCTGGTGGATGGCGTCTGGATTGCTTCGCCACGTGTGGCGATTCCGGTGGCCGTCATGCTGCGTCAGGCCCTGTTGCAAATCAGTCAGACGCGCGCTCTGTCGGACGGTCAACAAACCAAGACCGAGATGGTCTACCAGTACCTCACCGGCCCGCGCTTTCGGCACCGCGTCGAGGCCATCGTCGAGGCCTTCTCATCAATGCAGGAGGACCTCGACAAGGAGCGCAAAGTCATCATGAAGCAGTGGGCCAAACGCCAGGAGCAGATCGAGCGTGTGATGGGCGCCACGGTGGGGATGTACGGCGACTTGCAGGGGATTGCAGGCAAATCTTTGCAGGAGATCGAGGGGCTGGAGTTTCCCGCACTGGAGGATGAGCGTCCGGTGTAGTCAGTTCGAGGGCGACGCCAGCTTGTGTCAATCACGCAAACCCTTCGGCAAAGATCAATAGACCAGCAACTCCAGCAGTCGGGTAAGAGCATGTTGTACCGTGGCTGCACGCACCGCCGCGCGGTCCCCTTCAAAGTGGCATTTCTCGGTGATGAC
>CAYHDD010000745.1:0-1995 GCA_964355195.1 uncultured Rhodoferax sp.
CATGATACCAGCGCAAGTGGAGGCGCGTGAAGGCAAGACGGTCGTCATGGCGGTCAACGTCGTGCCAACCCTGCTCGACACCCAGACGGCGCAACTGGCAGGCGACGTTTTGCCCGAAGTCTGGGTGCTTGAGCTGTCCAGCTTTCAACTCGACGGGGCGGACGGTTTTGAGCCAACAGCCGCCGCCTTGCTCAACCTGTCGCAGGACCACCTGGATTGGCATGGCTCCATGCAGCACTACGTTGATGCCAAGAGTCGCATCTTTGGCCAGCATGCGCTGATGGTACTCAATCGCGATGACGCTGCCGTAATGGCCACGCTGCCCGAGCCGGTGCGCGTCAAGCTGAAGCGCCCGCTGCTGCGCCCACACCTCACCTTTGGCGCCGAGTTGCCGCAGAGGCCGGGTGACTTTGGCCTGGAAGAGGTTGATGGCATGCTGTGGCTTGTGCGAGCCCTGGAGGCCGATGAAACGGCCAGACGCCGTGGCAGCGAGCCGGAACTGCACCTGCAGCGTCTGATGCCGGGTGATGCCTTGAAGATCCGGGGTCGCCACAACGCGCTCAATGCGCTCGCGGCGCTGGCGCTGGGTCAGGCGGCGGGTTGCGCGCTCGGACCGATGCTCCATGCGCTGCGCGACTACCGTGGTCAGGCGCATCGTCTGGAGTCGGTCGCGGTGATCGACCAGGTTGAGTATTTCGACGACAGCAAAGGCACCAATGTCGGCGCCACGGTGGCGGCTCTGTGCGGTCTGGGGGTGGAGCGCCGCCTCGTCGTCATCCTGGGTGGCGAGGGCAAGGGGCAGGACTTTTCGCCCTTGCTGGCAGCTGTGGCACGCTACGCGCGCGGCGTGGTCTTGATCGGGCGCGCGACGGCGCAGCTGGCCGAGGCCCTGGCGCCTTGCGCAGTCACCTTGACGCGCGCCGAGTCGATGGCGCAGGCGCTCGCCCAGGCACGCGCCATGGCGCTGCCAGGCGACGCCGTATTGCTGTCGCCTGCGTGTGCCAGTTTTGACATGTTCGACAACTACGAACATCGGGGTCGCGTATTTGCGGCCCTGGTGGGGGAAGTCGCTGCGGCCGCGGCGCCGATCCTGGAGGCGGCGCAGTGAGGGCGCGCCTGAACACCCTTGGCAACAGCCCGGCGCGGGTCGTGGGCTTTGATCAGCCGCTCCTCTGGGTCACGCTCGTGCTCTTGGCGTGGGGCCTGGTGATGGTCTATTCGGCCTCGATTGCGATGCCGGACAACCCACGTTTCGCCAAGTACACGCACACCTACTTTCTGAGTCGCCATGTGATCTGGCTGCTGATCTCGTTTGTCGCCGCCCTGCTGGCTTTTCAGGTGCCGATTGAGCGCTGGGAGAAAGCCGCACCCTGGTTGTTTGTCGCGTCATTGGTGCTGCTGATTGTGGTTCTGATTCCCTACGTGGGCAAGGTCGTCTACGGGGCCCGGCGCTGGATCGCCCTGGGTCCCTTTGGCTTTCAACCCTCGGAATTGGCAAAGTTTGCCGTGCTGCTCTATGCCGCCGACTACATGGTGCGCAAGATGGACGTGAAGGAGCGCTTCTTCCGGGCCGTCGCGCCGATGGGGCTGGCCGTGGCGGTGGTCGGCATGTTGCTGCTTGCCGAACCCGACATGGGCGCATTCATGGTGATCGCCGTGATCGCGATGGGCATCCTGTTTCTGGGCGGTGTCAATGCGCGCATGTTCTTTCTCATTGCCGCCGTGCTGGTGGTGGCGTTCGGGTTGATGATTGCCATGAGCGAGTGGCGGCGTGAGCGCATCTTTGCCTACCTCGACCCGTGGAGCGAAAAGAATGCGCTGGCCAAGGGTTATCAGCTCACGCACTCGCTGATCGCCATTGGGCGCGGTGAAATCTGGGGTGTCGGACTCGGCGGCAGTGTTGAAAAATTGCACTGGCTGCCGGAAGCCCATACCGACTTCCTGTTGGCCGTCATCGGTGAAGAATTCGGTCTGATCGGGGTCGTCTGCGTGATT
>CAYHDD010000746.1:0-1992 GCA_964355195.1 uncultured Rhodoferax sp.
ATGGAATGCCATATGGTGGCCGGCGGCTTTGACTACCTGCTCAAGACGCGTTGTGCCGACATGGGCGCCTACCGTGAGTTTGCCGGCACCGTGCTGTGGCAATTGCCTGGCGTGCGTGAAACACGTACCTATGCTGTGATGGAAGAAGTCAAGAACAGCGTTGCGCTGAGCCTGCTGTAGCGCTAGCGCACTTTGGCCGAAGGACTGGCTAAATGTGCTCGGAACGCACGAGTTCGCGGTGCGTCAGGGCTTGAGGCAGGTATTTGACGCGTTGCTTCGCTGCCTGATTCGCTGGTTCAGTCGCGTCATCAAGCTTGCTTGCCTGCTGGGTTGGGGCGGCAAGCTTGGCGGCCAGGTTCAGACGGTGCAATTCGGTTCCCGCCAGAACGCCGGCCGCTGCTGCCAGCAAGGTCAGCACCAAGGCGCCAAGAAATGCTTTCATTGTCGATCTGCCGGTCAGAAACGCTTAGCGCTGCGGGTAGGCCAGGGTGCCCGCGGGGGCCATTTGCGGGTTGGAAACGACCGGTGTGATCTGAAGCGGTATCGTCGGACCCGGGTCGTACGGCATTTGCACCGAATACTGCTTGCCGGCATATTCATAAGTCACGTTGTAGGCTACCGTGCGGTTCTCGTAAAAGGTCTGCATCCGGCAACGCTGCACGTTCTGGGTTTGCGCCGCCGGGCCGCCCTCGATGGCGTCACCCAGCGCGGCACCACCGATCAGGCCGAGGACCGTGGCCGCTGCCTTGCCACTGCCGCCGCCAACTGCGTTGCCCATGGCGCCACCGGCAATGGCGCCGACGATCGCGCCCGCACCGGACTTTTGTTGTTGCACCGTGACTTGCTCCGTGGTGCACACCTGGCGCGGCACGCTGACCTGCTGAATCACGGGTGAGCTGGAAATGACGCGTCCCTGCTCCTGCGCCAAGGCCACCCCACTGGCAATCAGGGCGGCGGACAAAAGGAATAGTTTCTTCATGGTGTTCATTTGCGGAGTGTTGGCGATGGATGAATCATGGCAGTTGAATAGCTGGACTCAGCGTAAGTTCGGTGAAGCAATGGTAAAGAGTGTGTCGATGTTGTCAGCGTATCAAAGCGCTGTTTGCGAATTATCAACTTTGGGGTTGCCGACGAAATTTAAAGTGAAGATGTGACGGGTGAACGCTTGAACCAAGCACCTCGCCACAAAAGTGAGGTGCCCTTTGAAAAGGAAAATCCAGGTATCGCTGATATTTGGATCGATGGGAACAACCTCAGACTGGCCGGGTGGTCAAGCGCATGAGCAAAGCTTCAAAGAAATATTGATCCCCGGAGATGCCGCCACAATTAGTCTCAGTTTGAAAGCTATCCAGAAATGGCTGGCGTCTGCTTTTCAATAAGAAACTTGGTGATAAGGGACAGCAAGTGTTTCTCCGAGTTAACCGTGTTTGATGGCCGGCTTAACGCTTGGTGACCACCTGCAATGGCTAAATAAAAGAGCGCTGCCAGTTCAGCCGCTTTCGTAGCTTCGCCCGTTAGCCGCATGAACTCCTGTTCGAAAAGATCAAAACGCATTTGGTCCACTGCAAGGAGCATGCTTGCAACTGCCCGGTCGCGTCGACCGAGGCCACGCAGGGCTAACTCGAAGCGCAGGTTTTCAACGTCGCTTCCAGCGTGCGCCAAGGCCGTTTTGAGGATCAGCTTCAAGTCGGTCTGTGGATCACCAGTGGCCTGGCTCCTGATTTTTTGGTCCAGTTCGATCTCGCGACTGTGCCAACGGGCCAGAAGGGTGGAGATCAAATCAGCATGGTCACTGAAATGCCAATAAAAGCTGCCACGTGTAACGCCCAACCTATCGGCAAGCATCAGTACGCGAACGTTGTCAAAACCTCCTTCCACCACGGCTTTGAATGCGGCGTCCAGCCAATCTTCCCTCGTCAGCCGTGGTGCCAATGCGCGGATCTTTGCTTTGTTCGCTGATTTCATCTGCTTTCTGACTCTTCAAGCATCGGT
>CAYHDD010000747.1:0-1987 GCA_964355195.1 uncultured Rhodoferax sp.
ATACGCAGCAGGGGCTGTTCTGAATACCCCGCCCCTTGGGGCGGGGATTTTTATTGCCTCAGAGATTCTGAGTCCAGTCGCGGCGATGAGCCCGAACAGTGTCTTATAGGTCAAGGGACGCAACCCGCCTGGCGGCGTCATGCGGTCAGATAGGGCCAGCAGATCGCCAATCTCCTGGTCGGTGTAGATGTGGGGGGCAAGTCGTCGATGGCCGCGGCCCAAGATGAATGGCGGCGGCACCTCAGTGGCGGGCTCGAATTGGCGGTAATAGGTCGCGAACGGTCGGACGACCTCCAGCCTGCGCGCTGCCGTAACGGTGCTCGTTCGTGCGACATGCTCGCGCGCCCAATCCAGTTGCAGATCGAGCTTCAGCGGCCCTTGATGGTCTCTGGCGTCGGCGAATCGGGCGAAGCGCATTAGCTCGGTGCCCGGGCTCTTCAGCGAGAAGCCCAGCCGGTGGCGTTCGTCCAGATAGCGCTGCACGGCGGCCTGCATCGTGTCGGCGCGGTTCATGCCACGCTCCCCGGCCAGGGCATCGCCACGGCGGTCAGCCGTCCAATGTCGACCTTGGCGTAGATCATCGAGGTGTCCAGATCACGATGGCGCAACATGTCGGCCACCTCCTTGAGCGTGCCGCCGGTCTCCAACAACCGGCTCGCCAGCGTATGGCGCAAGATGTGCACGCGCGTGTAGGGTAGTCCGCAGCGCCGATATGCCAGCCGCACGGTGTTACGCACGACGTCCGGACGGATCGGCTCGTCCACCGGCGCCACGTGACGAACGAAGACGCGCCGATTGACCGTGGTCGGCCGCTCCGATCGCAGGTACGCGGCAATGGCGCGCCCGGTGGTCTGCGGCAGAGGCAGCACATCCACGCGCAGCGACTTGCCCTTGCGGATGCGAAGCGTGCCAGCCTCCCAGTCGATATCGTCGAGTTCCAAGCTGACAACTTCGCGCTCACGCAGGCCAAGATCAACCAGGCAGCGCACCACGGCGTAGCCGCGCAAGTGCGAAGGCAGCTCTGGTGGGAACGCGTCCAGCAGTCGCGCGACCTCGCTCGGTGACAGTGTCTGCGGTAGCGGTGCCAGCCTCCAATGTGCCGGCGACGCGATCACTGGCAGCAGGTGATCCACGCCAACTCCGCCGAGCGCCAGGAAGCGCAGGTAGGCGCGCAGTGCGCCGGCAAGTGAGCTCGCGCTGGCGGGACTGATGCGCGAGAGTTCCTGCGTGATGAATCGCCGCAGTTCATCGGCGGACGGCGTCGCCATCACGTCGGGACCATCGGCCGCGCGGAATCGCAGTAGCGCTCGAACGACGCCCAGCCGTCGAATCCGTGTGGTCTCGGCCAACCCTCTTGCGTGCACCATGTGGCTATCGAAGCGTTGGAGTTGGTCCTCGATCGCATCGGGCTGATCACTGCAGATCAGTCCACCGGCATCGACCAGCGTGAGTAGCAACTGGCGTAGTGCGGCTTGAACCTGATGGCGGCAGCGCTGCACTGGAGAAGGGCAGGTGCAGTGCGGCAGATGTTCGTCAATGAAGCGCCGGACAACCTCATCAGCAAGGTGACGCAGGTCAACCCGATGGCCGCACGCCCAGTGCGCGAAATGCGCCACGCCGTAAACGTACATGCGCACTGTGCTGGCCGCGTAATGTCGGTCGACCAGACGACGGACGTAGGTAGGTACGAACGGTGCGAGATCGCTGTCGCGAAGCCACGCCGCCGGCACCGGATGAAAGGACTCGAAGGCATCCATGAATATCTCCTGAAGTGGGGTTGCCACCGAAGGAGATACCAAATCTTATGTGAAGTCCAGACTTCACTCGCAACGACGCAAGCCTTGATACGCCTCGTTGTTCGCGAGGTGAGAGCCGATGCGTTCGCATAAGACTGCCGTTTGCATTATTCCTGTCATGTGAATCTTCTCATGACAGGAAGGCCTGGTTATTCGCTGGCAGTGAACTTGCCGGCCAGCGCGCCGCCATC
>CAYHDD010000748.1:0-1983 GCA_964355195.1 uncultured Rhodoferax sp.
CGGCAGGCGACAACGTCACCGTCGCCGATGGCCCGTTTGCCGGGCTTGAAGCCATCTATCAAGACACCGATGCCGAGAGTCGCTCGATGATCTTGCTCAACATCCTGAGCAAGCCGGTGGCCATGCGCATTGATACTGCCAGCCTGCGCCGGGCTGGATAAATCAAGCGGCCTCGCGCCACCCGGCTTCGGTATCTTCAAACACCAGTTTGTCGTGTTGCTCACGGTCAAGATTGGCTAGTTGCTCAATCAAGTCCTTCACCCGCACGTTGCCGTTCACCGCCTCCAGATAAAGTGCTTGCATCCAGCGGCAGGCACTTTTGGGTATGCGACCGCGCCGCTCCCAAAGTGACACGGCCTCTTCAGAAACATCCAGCAACGCGCCAAAACGAGTTTGAGAAAAATCGAGCTCTTTGCGCAAAAAACGGAACTCCGCACCGGTCATGTGACCTTTGTTGGCAATATGGCGGCCAATGGCTTGATGTAGTCCGCCAGCGTCCACAATGGCCACGGCATCGCCCGCCGCCGTTTTGCGGGTTTTGAAGCCGTTGCTCAAATAAACGTTTTGCAGTCCTGATTCTGTGTAGTGGTACATGGTTAATCCTTGGTCAAAACACGGTCACCACCGCAATCCAATCACCGTTGTCATCCTTTTCGATGGCCGCTGTCACACGAATCAAGTCGCCCGCGTGATGGTGGCGCAAAGTGCATTTCCAATTGCCCCGAATGTTTTCATGGGCAGGCTCATCGATCACGCCCTTGAGTAAGCACGCGTAAACCTGCGTGCGCGTGATGTTGCGCTGGCGCATCCGCTTCTTGGCGTGAGGCTCGATAAACACGTTTTCAGTCTTCTGGGCCAAATCCCGAATGATGCGCAGCATGTTTGCATCATTCAATGGAATCGGAATTGGTTGCGCCATGGCGTAATTATTACGGGTTTTCGGCAAATTGCAAGGCGTTGTGGCCCAAATCCACTTCTGATTTGTTGATTTGGGCTCTCAGTCAAAGAACCCAGGCAGTGTCCGATCCCCTCAACTTCATTCCCGCATTCACCCCAAATTGACTTGATAGCTCGTCGCCCCCAGCGCCAACATGGCCACAACCACAACAAGTCCAACCCGCCCCAACAAGCCCCGCCCACCATGCCACCCGATCAAATCAATCCCCTCATATCAACTCAACCCGCCCCGCTGCGCGCCGCCCAGTACGTGCGCATGTCCACCGAGCATCAGCAGTATTCCACCAACAACCAGGCCGACAAGATTCTGGAATATGCCCAGCGCCGCAACATCGAGATCGTGCGCACCTATGCCGACGAGGGCAAAAGTGGCTTGTCCCTTGGCGGGCGGGCATCGCTGCAAAAGCTCATTGCCGATGTGGAAACGGGTGTGGCGGATTTCACCCTGGTGCTGGTCTACGACGTCAGCCGCTGGGGCCGGTTTCAAGATGCGGACGAGGCGGCTTTCTACGAATACAAGCTCAAACGCAAAGGCATCCTGGTCGCCTACGTCGCCGAGCAGTTTGAAAACGATGGCTCGCCGGTCTCAACCATCGTCAAAGGTGTCAAGCGCGCCATGGCCGGGGAATACAGCCGGGAACTCTCTACCAAGGTATTTGCCGGCCAGTGCCGCCTGATTGAGCTGGGCTTCAGGCAAGGTGGCCCAGCAGGGTTTGGCTTGCGCCGGGTGCTGCTGGACCAAAGCGGCAACCTCAAAAGCGCCTTGCAGCGCGGTGAGCACAAAAGCCTGCAAACCGACCGGGTCATCCTGGTGCCGGGCACTGATGAAGAAGTGGCCACGGTCAACCAGATGTTTCAGTGGCTGATTCAGGACGACCTGGCCATCTCAGCCATTGCCAATCGCCTCAACGCTATTCCCATCCTCACCGATCTGGACCGCCCCTGGAATTACAGCACCGTGCGCCAAGTGCTGACCAATGAGAAGTACATCGGCAACAACGTTTACAACCGCCACTCCTTCAAGCT
>CAYHDD010000749.1:0-1983 GCA_964355195.1 uncultured Rhodoferax sp.
TGGTGCCGTCGGCCCGCTTGGCCGACAGTGTGCCGGACAGGTGCGTGATCTGGCCTGCGGTGGCCGCTTGCGCGACCGGCATCCAGACGAGACTGACGGTCAGCGCTGCCAACACGGCCTTCATCACGCCAACCTTCGGCCTACGAGGAGCACTGGGCAACTTTTTTCTGGGCTGACTTTTCATCTTTTTTCTCATCCTTGGCTTGGTCCGACTTCTTGTCTTTCTCGTCTTTCTCGTCCTTCTTTTCGTCCTTGCCTTCTTCTCCGCCGAAGCTGCCTTCGGTGCCACCCACCACCTTGCTTGGGTCGTCAGCGGGCCGGGTGCCGCCGGGACCGACTATTTCGAACGTCGGCGGCGGTTCGTCAATAGGGTTGCCGGCCGGTGGCTTCGGATTGCAGAGATCCGAACTGCTAGCGCAAATATCAACTGCGGCTGTGCTCTGGCCGGAAAACGCGACGACCAGTCCGTTGCCTGGGCTGGCGGGGTTGGACAGGCTACCAGCAAAGAAGCCACTGCTGCCGACGCTGGTGGTGAGGCCTGCGACGTCGTTGATCAGGATACCGTCCGCTGTCGCGCGACTGGTGAAATCGATGTAGGTAGTCGTGGCCTTGGCTAGCACGTAAGACGGCGCGCTATCACCGGCCTTGCCGATATAGAGCTTCGAATCCGCTCCCCACAAGCGCATGGCGACATCGGCGTTCGGCGCTTCGATGCGGCTGCCGTTCTTCAGGACGATGTCTCCACTGGATGAGATGTTGATGCCATTCTCGGCCCAATGTTCAGTATAGCCCCCCAACGTGCCGAGGTAAGGATCATACATGTCGTAGGTGTAGGTCTGCATGGTGCCTGCGGCGGGAGAATAGATACGCGCATTGTCCAGCGTCAGGGTGCCGGTGCTGCCAGAGCCATAGTAGTAGCCCCACCACCAACTTCCAGAGTTAAGGTAAACCCCGCCGGAAGTGCTTTGCAAAGTGGCATTGGTGATGTTGACATTGCCACCCCCGATTACATACAAACCCTTGTTGGCCGAGAGGTTAGCCGTGATGTTGATGTCGCTGACCTGGGTTCCAGCGTAGTAGTACCCGCCCAATATGTCCAAGTACCCGGCGGAACTGGTGACGGGGCCGTTGATATTGACGGTGCCTCCATTCAGGCTGAGGTCGGTGCTGACGTTGATCGAACTGCCGGCCGGAACCGAGATGCCCGCTGCTCCGCCGAATTGCGCGCCGCCTGGCGTAGAGGTCCAGTAGCCGGTCGCGGCGTTGTAAGTATCCGTACTGTTCGGCGCGTAGATATGGGTATTGCTCAGGGCGCCGCTGAAACTCAGTGTGCCCGAACTCCAGACATAGATATTGCCGTGGTTAGTGATGAAGCGGTCGTCGGTGCCGACGGTGAAATTGCCGCTTGCGCTGAACTGTATTCCATTCCAGTAGTAGCAACCACCCGAATAGGGGTCACACACGGGCGTGTAAGTCGAATAGTCCGTCAGCCGAACCTGGCCGGTCGCGCTGCCGGTGTTCCATATGCTGATGCCGCCATAGGTAGCCGTGGTGTCCACCGATGCGGTGATGTTCGTGGCAGCGGTGTTGGCGCTGATTGCCAGAGAGCCCGGTGTGGCAGTTCCGTATTTACTGAACAGAGTGACGCTCGGTGCGGTGATCGGGCCATAGTAGTTATTCAGGATCGTGCCCGACGACCTGACGGTGGCGGCGACACCGGCCGTGATGTTTCCGACGCTGGCGCTGCTTCTCCAAGCGTTGAAGCTGCCGCTGCTCGACGAGCCGGCGTAGATATTGACGTTTTGCCCGGCCTGGATCGATCCATTTCCAGCCAACCAAAGGCTGCCACCGGCCTGCAGGTTGACGTTGCCGAGCGTCGAGTTGATGCTCGACATATAGTCGATATTGATCGAACTGTTAATCGTGGTGCCGGTGCCGTCCCATCCCGCGAACATGCTGACGGAGCCACCGTTCAGGGCGATG
>CAYHDD010000750.1:0-1979 GCA_964355195.1 uncultured Rhodoferax sp.
GGCGTGCACCTGATGCTGGTGCTCGATCAGTGCGCCCGGCTGCAAGCGCCGCTCGCGGTGCGGCTGGCCTGCCTGTTCCACGACCTCGGCAAAGCCACCACGCCCGCGCATCTGCTGCCCCGGCACCACGGTCATGAGGAGCGCAGCGCACGCCTGCTCGAGGGTATTTGCGAGCGCCTGCGCGTGCCGACCGACTGCCGTGAACTGGCCGATGTGACGGCACGTGAGCACGGCAACATTCACCGCAGCGGCGAGCTGGGCGCCGCTGCGCTGGTGCGCCTGCTGGAGCGCTGCGACGCCTTTCGCAAGCCGCAGCGCTTCGCCGAGCTGCTGCTGGCCTGTGAGTGCGATGCACGCGGCCGTCTAGGCTTGAGCGAAGTGCACTACGCACCACGTCCGCGTCTGCTGGCCGCCCTGGCTGCTGCACAGAGCGTTGCCACGAATGAGGTTGCGCAGAAAGCCATCGCCAGCGGCCTCAGCGGCGAGAAGATCGGCTCCGCAATTCACCAAGCGCGTACCAGAGCGCTGCAAACCTGGCTGGATACTACGGCCCCATGAGCAGCTTTGACCTTTCTGTTTTATTCTTCCTGCAAATGGCCTTCATCCTGGCTGTTTGCCGCGTCACGGGTCTGGTTTTCAAACGGCTCGGACAGTCGCAGGTGGTCAGCGAAATGATCGCCGGCGTGCTGATGGGGCCGTCGCTGATGGGCTGGATCCTGCCGGACTTCAGCGCCTACCTGTTTCCGCCGGATTCCAAGCCGATCCTGTTTGCCGTCAGCCAGCTTGGGCTGGTGCTCTACATGTTCCTGATCGGCGTTGAGTTCGATCTGGACTTGATCAAGTCGCGCATGCGCAGTGCCGCCTCGGTGTCGTTGGCCGGCATCGTGGCGCCGTTTGCGCTGGGTGCGGCGCTGGCCTACTACCTGGTCGGTGACAACACCCTTTTTGCTCCCCAGACCACGGTGCTGCAAGCGGTCCTGTTCATGGGCGCTGCCATGTCGATCACCGCCTTTCCGATGTTGGCACGCATCATCTTCGAACAAGGCCTTTCCAAGACATCGCTTGGCACCTTGGCGTTGGCGGCTGGCTCGATGGACGACGCCGCCGCCTGGTGCGTGCTGGCGGTGGTACTGGCCAGTTTTCAGAGCAAACCGGAGCTCGCCGTTTACGCCATTGGCGGTGGCCTGCTGTTCGGCCTGTTCTGCCTGGTCTTCCTGCGGCGCTGGCTGCATCCGCTCGGGCGCGTGGTGGAGGAAGCCGGCGAAATGAGTCAGGGCTTGCTGATCGTGGTGCTGATGCTGGTCATGCTGGGTGCCTGGTTCACTGATTTCATCCAGATCTACGCCGTCTTCGGCGCCTTCATCATGGGCATCGTCATGCCGCGCGGCAAGTTCGCCGCCGAGCTGCACCGCATCATCTACCCGCTGGTGACCGCCTTCCTGCTGCCGGTGTTCTTCGTCTATTCCGGTCTGAACACGCGCATCGGCCTGCTCAATACCTCCTACCTGTGGCTGCTGGCCGGCGTCGTGCTGGTGGCAGCCACGCTGGGCAAGGGGGTCGCCTGCTACGCCGCCGCGCGCTGGCACGGCGAGAACCACCGCGAAGCGCTGGCGGTAGGCACGCTGATGAACGCGCGCGGCCTGATGGAATTGATCATCCTGAACATCGGTTTGCAGCGCGGCATCATCGCACCGGGCCTGTTCGCGATCATGGTCATGATGGCCGTCATCACGACGTTGATGGCAACCCCGATTTTCGAGCGCGTCTACGGCAGCAAAGCCTCGCGCGCCGCCAGGGACGAGGCGTTTCTGTAGCCACAATTCCTCTGGCGCGCGCTGAGACGCCATCTTCGAAGCTCAAACCCCGCTAAAACGACGAGCCTGGTTCGCTCAAGAAGGCGATCTCGGGCGCGCTCGATGCCCGCTGCAGCAACTGGTTGCGATGCGGAAAGCGACCAAAGCGTTCAATGATGTCTTTGT
>CAYHDD010000751.1:0-1977 GCA_964355195.1 uncultured Rhodoferax sp.
GTGAGAAACAACACGCGGTTTTTGTACTGCTGCTGCGCCCACCACGCTTGCCAGTCACTGGAGATGGGTAACTGGTTGGTCTGGCCGCCGGGGCGCACGATGACCAATGTGGTTTTTTCCAACTCAACCTGTACCTCGTCAGGCGGTGGCAGCACTTTGATGACCTGATAACAGTCGCGCAGCGAGGCGGAAAAGTAGGACTCCAAATGCTCACGCAGCATGCGGTCCACAGTCTCAGTGTGCAGCGACAGCGCCATGGAGCGCAGTTTAGCGGCCAGGTTCTGTTGGTTCTTGAAGTACAAGCGGCCATCGGTGGAGTTGTGCAGATACCAGGCGCGAGTGGCCAGCTTGTCAAGCACATTGGCCTTGAAGGTGGACAGGTCGCGCCCTGGGCGTTGCAGGCAGTCCACCAACTGGTATTCACGCAGGCCGTGGATAGCACCCGGCGTGGTGGACAGTGAAGCAACGAGGATTAGGCGTGCGGCATCGGATGCATCGGAGTTGCCGTTGACCAAGTCGATTTGCTCTACCTCGGCATCACCCGCGTGGGCGATGTCGTGGGCGATGGCTTCACTGAGCGACGGGTTGATGGTGCGGACTTCTGAGGCGATCTCATCCAGGTTCAAGTCAAGGTCATAGGGGTGGATCAAGTCAATGGTGTCGGCCTTGCCGGACTTCCACAGGTTGGACACCACCATTTGCATCAGGCGAATAACGCCACGGGTTTGCTGGAAACCTTCGTTTTCCTTGAACTTGCCAACGAGTTCGCGCAGGTCGGGGTGGAACGGGTACGCATCCATTACACGGGTAAACAGCGTCTCGGGCGACGTGGTGGTCAAGCCCATTTGCACCGCCTCGCGCAGCGCTTCGCGGTAGGCTTCAGCCACTTTTTTTATCTCAGCTTCTGGTGCCACTTGCGAGAACAATCGTTTGCGCAGAATGTGGTACAGCTCGTCACCATTGGGGTTGACCGGCGTGATGGGCACGGCAATGCGCCTGGACTCTGAGGTGATGCCTTGCACGGCACGGTTGAAAGCGTCCTGCAACTTGGATTGGCCGATGCTGAAATTTGATCCGGCCAAATCAGACAACACCAGACAAACGTTGTTCATGTCAGCCACCGCGACGAACAGGTTGGCCAGCGCAGCGGTGGTCACCACACCGAGATCGGCATTACCAACCGGCACAGCGACTGCGTATTCCAGATACGGCGGAAGTTCGTCGAGAAACAGCACCAACGGATCACCACCGAGCAGCTGCTTCCAGGCTTCAGGACCAGGGGCGCTGAGCAAAGGAGACACATACCTGGCAAACAGATCTGTCTTGCCAAGTTGCTCGGCAATCGAGCCCCAGATACCACCGACAGCATCGGTGCTTCTGCCATTGAAACCTGCCACGCGGCAAGTGCCAAGGCTGGGCGCAGGATTTTGGTCGCCAGTGAGCACCCTGTTACGCAGCGCCGGATCCCGAGCCAACAAGCCCAAGGCAATCATGCTATGCGTCTTACCGCCGCCCATCGCCTGCGAGAGCAAAAACACTGAGGACCCTGCGCCCGAGCCGCCCAAATGCCGAAACGCCCGATCCACAAGTGTGAGCATGCCGTGCGTGAAGTAGTTCTCTTCGAAGAACTCAGTACCGCCGACCTGCCCTTTTAGGAATGTATCAAGATTGAGAACAGTGGCGCGTCGGTCGGCCGCATGGACAGACGGGCGAGGTTCGCATAGAGTTTTGAGAGTCATAAGTCGTCAATCTAAAAATACAAATACTTGCCACTGACCAGGGAGCAGCTTAGTGTCGAGTATGGTATCGACCCAGCGACAGCCATAGCACCCGATTGCAACGCATGGACTGGGTCAAACATACCTACCCACCGCCTCATGCAAGGCCCTCTTGATCCGACTGCGCAAGTCCGGTGGCGCCAGCACTTCCACATCAGCCCCAAAGCGTAACAGGTCACCCAGCAACTCCCGGTCATCA
>CAYHDD010000752.1:0-1975 GCA_964355195.1 uncultured Rhodoferax sp.
CCAAACATCAACACCGCCGCGAAGCGCCTTACCGCGCGAGCGGTTTAGTCCTGCGCTGCTCTGCAGCCTGACAGGGCAATCAAAACCCCTCCGTAATCTGAACGACCGCTTCGGCTTCCAGGACCGTGGCCGTGAATGACCGGTCCTCAATTCGGCCGCTGGCAGCAATGGGCACCTTTCAGCCACCCAGGCCAATGCAACGACAGGCAGCTATCCATCCTCAAGCGGGCATCCAAGACCTCCGTCGCTTTCCCTTCTGCCGATGGCTCTCCAAATTTGCCTTCAACAGAACATTCAGAACATATCCAAAGATGGAACGCCAGCACTGGCTGTAGAAACTTCAACGCATGGAATCCTGAATGCACGGGTGCGGTCTGGGGCCGGTTCAGCAGGTTTTCAGAATTTCAGTTTTTCGCCACTGCATAGCCACAGCGCACCGAAAACCTGGCGAGCTACCGTGCCCTCCGGATCTCAGAATTTCAGTTTTCCACCAGCTACAGCCCCTGGCCCGGTGAAAACCTGAAATCCTGGAAGCCTGGCTGCCCCCCTGCCCCCCCCGGCACCCGCCCGACCCTGCAGCAGCAGCGCCCCCGCCTGGCCCCCAGGTTGGGCCACCCGGCAGTTTTTCCGCTGCCCCCATAGCTGCCCCATGCCGCCCCCCGATCGCTACAACTGGCATTGCAAAAACTCAATCGATAGCCCGCAGGATCGACCGAGCTTCTGGGTGCTGAAACATGTATTCGCGAACTAAGTGGTACTGATTGCCACACAGCTCAGCAAACGCGTCACCACCAAAACTCAAGTGGCTGTAGGCATACAGTGTCGCGCTGAGTCCGAGAGCATTGGCACTGAGCTTGCCCTCAAAACCGTTCTGACAACAGGCGTCGTATATATCCTCGCCACGTGGGGCCATGAAAAAACCCCCATTGCTCAAGGTATAAAACTGCCAGTAAGCGCCATCATATTCAGCAGCCAGCATTCCGGCCATGTTGAATACAGTGGGCTCAAATAGCGTCACGTACCGCACACCGAACAATTTGTCCACGACGTTCATGCGTTCGGATTCGGGTACTAGGTGGCAGGAAATTGTGTCGATCATGTTCATGTTCAAAATCCAATCGAAAAAAAAGGGGCCTCAGTTCCACCCGGACACGCTTGCGCCAGCCTGTATTGGCGACCGCTTGCATGTACCGGGGGATTGGGAGAGAGACGGAAAAGAAAGACGCTTGGGTGTTGCAGTATCAGTGCACCGACAGACTTGCGCTATAGCCGTACACGTCATCAGCGTCCTGACCTGACATGAGACAAGCCTGCGCATTGACGGCTTCTGGATAGGCTTCCTCTGGAATATCGAAATCGATTGCAGCGTTGACGGCATCGAGTACAAAGTTACTTACTTGCATGGTGAATTTCCTTTTAGTGTTTACGGTTGAGAATGAAGATGACCAACCCAATGGCAAGGGCGATCAATGAGGGAACGGGGTACTGATAGGTGAGAGCTGCAAAAGCGACGACGCCAAGGACTCTCGTGTTGGGAAAGAGCATCGCCAAGACGCTCACGGCGATCAGGGTGCAAACGATTGGAAGCATTGACCTCCTGTGGTGAATGGTGGAGAAATGGTTCAGAAACCGGGTCGGCACCGGGTCGGTATTGAGTTGGCAGAAAAAACACGTAGTGAATTTCCTCTCTGTATGCGTCCGAAGCCAAGGCAAGAGCAGCGGACTTAAACTCCGACGAACTAAGCAGAGGTCTGGGCTGCTTTCTTCGCCCTGCCCTTGAGCGTCAGCGTCTTGCGTCCTGCATTGCCACCCGTCCCCAACAGCGCATTGACCTCCGAGATGAACTCATTGGGCGAGCCCAACTCATAGCAGCGCGGCTTGTCTTTGGATGGCTGCAACAGACCGATGTCTCGCAACACCGCTGCCAGAAAGCCAGGCGAGTTGGTGCTCTTGCTGGGATATATGGACCGGAAGG
>CAYHDD010000753.1:0-1964 GCA_964355195.1 uncultured Rhodoferax sp.
CGCTGGCCTTGAGCCAGAGCTTCTCGCCGCTGCCCAGGTCAGCCAGAATCGCCAACGTCAGGCCCTCGGTACTGATGCCGTAGGCGCCAAACATGCGGCGCGCCACACAAGGCCCGACCGTGGACAGAAGTTCACAGCAGTACAGGGCAAATTCGCTGGGGGGTGCGGGCATGGCGCTAGCGTAGCATTTGATTCAGGCTGATCGCTGATGTCGCCAAGTACTTAGGATATTGCAATGCGTATGGACGCGATGCCATTCGCGCCTGTCCACCCGCAAAGCAGCTTCGGTCCTAGCGAGATAACAAGTTGGCTGAATCGTTCAGCATATGTTTCGTAGACGATGACATCAGCTTCATCACGCTAGACCGAATTGGAGGTCAGTGGACTTTAAAGCACTACAGTAGCTGGCTGGGCCTGCTCACTGCTGGGTCCTGCCAGGAATCATGATCGGCAGTGCCGCCAGTGGGGCTTCATAATCTGAATGACTTGTCGGCTGGGGGTGGGTATGCTGCGCTTGTCAATAATCCTAATCTACATAAGATCCGCACAATGGCACTTTATGAGTTTTCCCAAAATTCCATGGTCGAAATTCCTTCGACTACTTACGCCTCACTCGGACTTCGTGAACGCGAGGATGTCCAACGTGTGTTGCGGGAACATATTGACGTCATCTCGCCAGATACTTTAATACTGGCCGAGGAGTTCGGTCAATGGGAGGACTCCAGGCGACGTATCGACTTGCTAGGTTTAGATCGTGACGGCTGTCTAGTTGTGATCGAGTTGAAAAGGACGGAAGACGGCGGGCATATGGAGTTGCAGGCGCTCCGCTACGCCGCGATGGTCTCCACTCTGAAGTTTGAACAGGCGGTCGAAGCTCATCAGAAGCACCTAGAGTCACGGGGATTACCGCCCGACTCTGCAGAAAGCACGATTCGTGGATTCCTAGACGTCGAAGATGGCCCTGTCGCGTTCAGCAATCAAGTCAGAATTGTCCTTGCGTCTGCCGATTTTTCGAAGGAAATCACATCGACCGTCCTCTGGTTGAACTCTCAAGGGCTGGACATCGTGTGTTTTAGGATGCGTCCATACACCTTTCGTGAACGCGTCTTGCTGGATGTGCAACAAGTCATTCCTTTACCTGAGGCCGCCGCCTTTCAGGTCGCCATTCGCGAAAAAACATTGGCTCAGGCTGCAGTAGAGGCCAGCGGCCGAGACTATACCCGCTACCGCGTGCAGACTTCGCAGGGCGATGTGCTCTCCAATCTCCCTAAGCGCCGCTTCATATTCGAAGTCGTGAAAGAAGCGATTCGATTAGGCATCACGCCAGACTCCATTCAGGCGGCTATCTCTTGGCGGCAATCCAATATGTTCATTTCCGCACCTGGAAAACTTTCCGGGGCGCAGCTCATGGCAACAGTCCCAAACAAGTCGCCAAAACGCCATTATTGCGACGATTCAGAGGTGTTCTTTGTAGGTGGGAACACCTATGCCATGACAAATCAGTGGGGTACTCGCACTGAAGAGGCAGTGAAAAATGTTCTGGAACTGCTACCGGTCAATCATGGTCTTCAGTACGAAACGATGGTCTAACCAAATATCGCTTGACCTCGACAAAGGCTTCAATTGGGCTGTCAAATGCAGGCTATTGAGAAAGCGCATCTTCCACTCGGCTCCACGTATGTTCGTCCAGACCACGGGGCGATAGCCTTGGATTTAGTCGATTCCGAACACGAGGTAACCCCGCAGGCCATGCGTCAAAGCTACGGCCAGCGATTACCACTGCGCCTCGTTGCACAGCGGAGCGGGCCAACTCAATCTGGTGGGCACGGCTAGGCAGTACAAGCGCCGGATCAAACGACCGTGACGCCCATGGGCACAGCTGCAATAGGCATACACGTTGGCTTACGTGCTGAGCGCCAAAGACGTCTATCAGACGTCCTAGCGGGCGCCGATACCACGCCCTG
>CAYHDD010000754.1:0-1964 GCA_964355195.1 uncultured Rhodoferax sp.
CCTGAAGCTCTCGCACATCACGAAGCGCTTTGGCACGCTGGTCGCCAACGACGACATCTCATTGCAACTCAAGAGCGGCCAGGTGCTGGCGCTGCTCGGTGAAAACGGCGCGGGCAAGTCGACGCTGGTCTCCATTCTGTTCGGCCACTACACGGCCGACGCAGGCGAGATCGAGGTCTTTGGCCGACCCCTGCCGCCCGGCGATCCCAAGGCCGCGTTGGCTGCCGGCATAGGCATGGTGCATCAGCACTTCACGCTGGCCGACAACCTGAGCGTGCTCGACAATGTGATGATGGGGTCGGAGCCGCTGTGGCAACCGTTCACACGGCGGGCCAAAGCGCGCAACAAGCTGATCGAGGTGGCGCAACGCTTTGGCCTGCGCGTGGATCCCAGGGCCAAGGTTGGGAGCCTGTCGGTTGGCGAGCGCCAGCGTGTCGAGATTCTCAAAGCCCTGTACCGAGGCGCGCGCATCCTGATTCTGGACGAGCCGACTGCCGTGCTGACACCGCAGGAGAGCGAAGCGCTGTTTGAGGTCCTCGCCCAGATGGTGGCGCAGGGCCTGTCCATCATCTTCATCAGCCACAAGCTGGCCGAAGTGCTGCGCGTTTCGCACCGCGTAGCGGTGCTGCGCAGCGGCAAACTGGTCAACCAGGCCGACGCCCGGCAAACCACGCAAGCTCAACTTGCGCAATGGATGGTCGGCCATGCAATTGAAGCGCCCAGGCGCCGGGATGCGCTTCAGATTGGTCAGCCGGTGTGCACGCTGCACGAGGTCAGCACGGGTGCCGGGCGGGAGCGTCTTGAAAAGGTGTGCCTGAAACTGCGCGCCGGCGAGATCGTCGCCATCGCCGGAGTGTCCGGCAACGGGCAGGTGGCCCTGGCCGAACTGCTGTGCGGTACTCGCTGTGCGAGTAGCGGCCGTGTCGAATTGCTGGGTCGGACCTTGCCGGCGGACCCGGCACGACTAGTTGAACTGGGGGTCGCGCGCATCCCCGAAGACCGTCATGGCGTCGGTGTAGTCGGTGATTTGCCAGTCTGGGAGAACGCCGTCTCGGAGCGGCTGCGCAGCCGAACCTTTTCGCAAGGCGGCTGGGTGCGGCGCCAGGCGGCGCGAGCCTACGCCCGGCGCGTGATGGAAGCCTTCGATGTGCGCGGCGGCGGAGCGACCAGTGCCGCGCGTGCGCTCTCGGGCGGCAATATGCAAAAGCTGATTCTGGGTCGCGCCCTGCTGCATCCTGGCGCAGCAGCAAAAGGTCTTGCAAACTCCGGCGCAGGGTTCAACACCACGCCACGGCTCATCATCGCCCACCAACCCACCTGGGGACTCGACATCGGCGCTGTGTCTTATGTTCAGGAGCAACTGATTGCAGCACGCGATGCCGGCGCCGCGGTGCTACTGATCTCCGATGATCTGGACGAGGTCATGACCCTGGGCGACCGTGTTGCCGTCATGCACGGTGGACACTTGACGCCAGCACTGGCAGCGCTTGAGTGGACGCGCGAAAGCATGGGCCTGGCGATGGCCGGCGTCGGTGCCGAACACGTGGATCATGCCGCTGCCGAGGTCAGCGCATGAGACTCGAAAAGCGCACGAAGACGTCGCCCATCGCCCTCGTGCTGGCGCCGGTAGCCGCTGTGCTGTTCACCTTGCTGGTGGGTTCGCTGCTCGTGATGTGGGCCGGCGCCCCGGTAGGCCAGACCTACGGCTTGCTGCTGCAAGGTGGTTTCGGATCGGTCTTCGCCCTGAGTGAAACCCTGACCCGTGCCATTCCGCTGATGCTCACCGGCCTGGCAGCCACCGTGGCTTTCAAGGCACGCTTGTTCAACATCGGTGCCGAGGGGCAGCTCTATGTCGGCGCCCTCGCCGCTGTGGCGGTCGGTGGCCTGCATGGTGGCACCGGCCTGGCCTTGCCGCCGGCCCTTTTGATTGTGCTGATGAGGTGGGCCGCCGCCCTGGCCGGTGC
>CAYHDD010000755.1:0-1962 GCA_964355195.1 uncultured Rhodoferax sp.
CGTAGGTGTGGTAGCCGATGTTGACGCGACCGTCCAGCGCCTGGATCGTCTTGCGCATATCGATCTTGGTTTCCGAGACGGCAAAATTGGAGTCGCAAATGATCTCGCCGAGCAGAAACAAGCCGTCCGAACTCTCCACCAACTGCGTTACCTCCGGGAAGCCGGCCACTCCCATGTAAGTTCCGACCAGCGGTGCACTCTGGTCCGACAACAAACCTCGCCCCATGAAGCTGGTCACCACCGGTATGCCCAGGCGGCGCGCCAACTGGGCTACGCTGGCTTCCAGACCGAAACGGCGAACTTCGACCCCCACCATCAACACCGGCGCCTTGGCTCGCGCCAGGCTTTCCAGGATTTCGTCAACGCAGGCATTCAGCGCGTCCTGATCGACCGGCAGCGCCTCCTGCGGGATCACAGGCTCACACGGCTCTGCCACCATGTCGCGCGGAATTTCGATGTAGATCGGCTCGGACCGGCGCAGGCAACTGGCCAGCACGCGCGCAATGTCAGCGGGCGCTCGCGCGGCGTCATCCAGGCGTACCTGATCGCAGGTGATTTCCTTGAAGATCTGCAATTGCGAATCGAGCGTCTTGGCTTGGTGGTGCAAGAGCAAGCCGGAACGTGATTCACCCTTGCCGGGCCCCCCCGACAACACCACCAGCGGTGACTTTTCGGCGAAGGCCGCCGCGACGGCATTGACCATGTTGAGGGCACCGGCGCCGTAGGTCACTGCGGCCACCCCGAGGCCGCAGTGGATGCGCGCAGACGCATCAGCCGCAAAGCCGACCGCCGGTTCGTGCGAGAGCGTGTAGAGCGGCAAGATCTTTGACTCTTCAATGATCCTGAAGTACGGTAAGGCAAAGTCGCCGGGGATGCCAAAGATCTGCTGCGCACCGTGCGCCTTAAGTGCCAGCAAGAGCGATTCGGTAAGAGTCATGCAATGTGTTTCCAACGTGGTTTGAGCCTGAAATTATGGTCTGCGACTCGCGCATGAATGCATCGAATTCGAGCCTTCGACGCCAACACCAAGCAGCTTTCCTGCGCCGCAAGGCGAATCGGGCTGACGCCGCGGTGGTTGATCGCGCTGGGTGGGTAAAATCCACCACTTTTCAATGAACAGCACCACCAACTACGAAGTTCGGCCCGCAACGCTGCGCGATGCCAAGGCGATTGCCGAGATTGATGCCGCGGCACCACCGGGCTATTGGCGCGACGCCATCGAGTTTTGTGAGCCTCAGGTTTGTGTCGCCGTCCATCTGGGCCATATCGTCGGCTTCGTCGGTTTTGACCGCTCCCGCGACAAGGGCACGCCACCGACCACGGGTGAGATCTGGAACATCAAGGTTGACGCATCCCACTGGGGCAAAGGCTGCGGTCTGGCTCTTTGGGACGCGGCGCGCGAAGGTCTGCTGGAAGAAGGTTGCAACAGTGTCACGCTGTGGCTGCCCACGAGCAGCGAGCGCGCCCTGCGTTTTCACGAACTGGCGGGTTTCAAGCGTGAGATGAACACGATCAAGACTGTGCCAGCAGGAAGCGTCAGAATAGAAACCATCCGGCTCAAGCGCGCTCTCAATTGATATGCCCTCTTCCCATCACAACCCTGAAATCACGGCTAGCCAAACAGCGTTGCTTTACCGAAATGCGATGGTCGGCCTGGGGGTCAACACCTCGGTTTCGGCGCTGTTCGCTGGCATCGGCTACATCAGCCGCCCGGGCTACACGATCATCGTGTGGTGGCTGATCATGCTCGGTGTGTCCCTGGCCAGGTACCAGTTGTCAGTGCGCTATGACAGCTTCAAGCCTGCCCCCAGCGAGTCCGACATCTGGAGCACGCGCTACATTGCCAACACCGCGGCGATCGCCCTGCTGTGGCTCATTGGCAGCGGCCTGGTGATGTGGGGCAATAGCGACTCCTACCGCTACCTGTCGGCCCTGGTTCTGGCTTCCATGGTCGCCGGGGCG
>CAYHDD010000756.1:0-1960 GCA_964355195.1 uncultured Rhodoferax sp.
CCGCCATCTCGGGGTAGCTCTTGGTAGCAAAGAAGTAGTTGGCCATGAATTTGATGATCAGCGCCATGTTGACGTGCACCGTGCCCTCCAGCTTGGGCAGGCAACGGATGTCAGCAGCAGCCATCGCGAAGAAGGGTTCTTTCTCGAAGCCCTTGGCTGCGATCACGTCCCACAGCAGGTTGATCACTTCCTCGCCCTGGGTTGTGACTTTCATCTTGACCATTGGGTTGAACAGCAGATAGCGCCGGTCTTCGGCACTGGCGCTCTTCATGTAATCGGCAGCACGCAAAGCAAACAGCTTCATCGCCACCAGACGCGCATAGGCGTCGGTGAATAGCTGCCTGACGTGCGGGAAATCGGTCACCGTCTTGCCGTACAGATGGCGGTTGGCGGCGTGGTCCATAGCCTCGTAGAAGGCGTGCGTGCACATGCCGATCGAGGCCCACCCCAGGTTGTACTTGCCGACGTTGATGGTGTTGAGCGCGGCGTTCCAGGCGTCCTCGCCGTGGTGCAGCACTTCGGCCTCGGTGAACGGGTAGTTGTTGAGGCGGTACTCGGCGACGTAGTTCTGGCTGTAGACGGTGTTTTTCACCAGTTCGTACTTCGGATGCTGGGAGTCGGCGACAAAGAAGATGTAGTCACCGCTGTCAGTCATTTTGCCGAAGGTTGACACCATGGCGGCCAGGTTCGCGTTGCCGATGTAGTACTTGCTACCGCTGGCCTGGTAAGTGCCGTCGGCGAGTTTGGTGACGACCATGTCCGACGTGTAGATGTCGGCGCCATGTTCTTTCTCCGACAGGCCAAAGGCAAAGATGTGACCGGCGTCGAGCAGCGCCTTGGCGCGCTCCTGCAGCGGCCGGTTGTGGCTCATCCAGATCGGACCGATGCCCAGCACCGAGACCTGGTAGGTGTACCAGTAGCACAGGCCGAAGAAACCCAGAACCTCGGCAAAACCACAGACGCGCCAGCTGTCCCAGACCGCCGGCTCGCCCGGCTTGCCGTGGGCGGTGGGTGTCATCATCGACGACAGGATGCCCTCGCGCTTGCAAAACTCCAGAAAGTCGGCATACCAGACGGCGCCGTTGTAGTCATCCTTGAGCTTGTCCAGACCCTTGGCCTCAAAGAACTCAATCGTCTTTTGCATGATTTCAGACGAGCGCTGGTCAGGGTAGTGGCGGTTGTTTTGGCGAGGATTGAGCAGAAACATGCTGAACTCCAAACGGCGAGGAAGAAGGGATTCACGCGCCACAGCGGGGTAGCGGCGCAGCTTTGGGGAAGTTTGCCACGAAGCTGGCAAGGGGATTGGAGTGCTTTGCCTAAAGCAGGAACTCAGTCGTGCCTGGTTTGATTGCCAGCTCCATGTAGGCGCTGGAGGCCAGGAACCCGACTTTCGTGTACAGGGGGCGCCCGGCTTCGCTGGCGTGGAGGATCAGCTTGCGTGCGCCACGCTCACGGGCGCAGGCCAGGGCCGCATGCAGGATGGCGCTGGCGGCGCCGCGACCCCGATGGGCCGGCAGGGTGTACATGTTGAGCAGGTAGGCATCGATGCCTTCCGGGTTGCCGGGGTAGGGTGGACGCTCGAAGAAAGCCAGCGTGCCTATGGCAACCGTTTTGGCATTCATCTCGGCCAGCCAGCTCTGCCACAGCGCCGAACCCAGGGCCTTGCGGAAGAAGACTTCGTTGCTCCGCAGCAATTTGGTCCTGGAGGAGCCGTCGAGGACAGCGTCGGTCTCTTCCAGCAGCGCCATGCGCAGGCGCGCCAGCACCGCAATATCAGCCTCGGTCACGCTTCGGACTCGCATGATCGCTGGCGCTGCTCAGACCCGCTGCTAGACGCCAGGCGCTGTCTCGCCACGCAGGCGTGCCGCACGCAGGCGCGCCTCCGTATAGCGGACGAGCGAGCGCGTGGCACGCTCGCTGGAGCGAAAGACGCAGACGCCCTGCGCCATCAGCTTGTCGG
>CAYHDD010000757.1:0-1960 GCA_964355195.1 uncultured Rhodoferax sp.
CCTCGGTCAGCGAGACCTGGGCACCGATGCGCCAAAACGCATCTTCCTCCTGCACTTGACGCAACTCGGCGACCTGACCGAGGTAAAGCAATTTCTCTGGCCGGGCAAAGGCCTTGTTCACCTGCAAACCGATTTCGGTGCTACCCGCCAGCAGCGTCGCATCAGGGTTTTGCAGGTAGTAGTCGGCCAGTGCGGCAACGCTCTCGGGTGCGAAGAACTCGTCGCCTTGCGGGCTGCGTTTGACCGTCGCCGCAGCGCGCTCGCGGCGCAGTTGTTGCAGCAGAGGCAGGTCGCGGCTGGCGTCGAGCTTCAACGCTTCAGGCGGTGCCTGACTCGCCTGTAGTGCGGCCTCGATGATCGGCTTGTAGCCGGTGCAGCGGCACAGGTTGCCGCTCAGGGCGTCGTTGATGTCGCTGCGGGTCGGTTGGCTGTTGGTCTGCACCAGTCCGGTCAGGCTCATCACGATGCCCGGTGTGCAAAAGCCGCATTGGGTACCGTGACTGCTGGCCATGGCTTGCTGCACCGGGTGCAGGCTGCCATCGGGGCGGCGCAGACTCTCGACCGTCTTGAGCGACTTTCCGTCCAGCGTCGGCACCAGTTGCAGGCAACTGTTGACCGGGACGTAGTTCACCGCCACGCCGTCGGCGTCGAGCTCGCCGAGCAAGACCACGCAGGCGCCGCAGTCGCCCTCGGCGCAGCCTTCCTTGGTGCCGCTGCGCTGCAAGTGTTCGCGCAGGTAGTCCAATACGCTGCTGCGGTGATGTTCGCTGCTGGCTTCGATGAGGGTGCCGTCAAGCACAAAGCGCACGCTGTTGTTTGCCTGGTTCATGGTGTTTTGGGGAGTGTCTACAACCGGAATGGTCCGTGAAAGTGTAAACATTTTCCGGTGACAGGGTTCCAGCGCGAAAACCACAAATCATGCTTTTGATATGGCACAGGCCGCAATCTCGGTCGCGCGTCTGTGACAATGCGGCTATTTTGGGGCACCGAAATTGCGCGGTGCCCGCTTTGCTTCAACTGTTCCATTTCTCTTCACGCTGGAGTTTCTATGAAAAAACGCTTTGTATTGAAAACCATCGCCGCCCTGGCGGCTGCTCTCAGTTTTGCCGGAGCACAGGCGCAAAACACCGCCATCAAGTTCCAGCTCGACTGGCGCTTTGAAGGACCGGCGGCGCTCTTTCTGACGCCGGTGGCCAAGGGCTATTTCAAGGACGCCAAACTCGACGTGACAGTGGATGCCGGCAACGGCTCGGGTGGCGCCGTGACGCGTGTGGCCTCGGGTGCCTACGACATGGGTTTCGCCGACCTGGCGGCCCTGATGGAGTTTCACGCCAACAACGCGGACGCGCCGAACAAGCCAGTCGCGGTGATGATGGTCTACAACGACACGCCAGCCTCGGTCATGGCGCTCAAGAAATCGGGCATCAAGACCCCGGCTGATTTGAGCGGCAAGAAGCTCGGCGCCCCGGTCTTTGACGCCGGGCGGCGCGCTTTCCCGATCTTTGCGAAAGTCAACAGCCTCAGCGGCGTGCAGTGGACGGCGATGGACCCGCCCCTGCGCGAGACCATGCTGGTGCGCGGCGACGTAGATGCCATCACCGGTTTCACCTTCACCTCCCTGCTCAACCTGGAGGCGCGCGGCGTCAAGGCCGAGGACGTGGTTGTCATGCCTTACCCGCAGCACGGCGTCAAGCTCTACGGCAACGCGATCATCGCTTCGCCCAAGCTGCTCAAGGAGAACCCAGCGGCGGTCAAGGCCTTCCTGAAGGCCTTTGCCAAAGGCATGAAGGACGTGATTGGCAACCCGGCAGCCGCCATTCAGGATGTCAAAGCGCGCGACGGCATCATCAATGTTGAACTCGAAACTCGGCGCCTGAAGCTCGCTATTGACACTGTCATCAACAGCGCCAATGCGCGCTCCGAGGGCTTTGGTCAGGTCAATGGGCCGCGCCTGTCGCTG
>CAYHDD010000758.1:0-1957 GCA_964355195.1 uncultured Rhodoferax sp.
CGGTCTGGCGGCTGGCGCTGGTCACCGGCTTTCTGGGCGCGCTCACGACCTTCTCCAGTTTCTCGGCCGAGGTGGTTGGGTTGCTGGGTCAGCAGCGCTACGCCCTGGCTTTCGGCACCGCCGCAATGCACCTGTTTGGCTCGCTGCTGCTGACGGTGGCGGGGATTCAGAGCGTGACGCTGTTTGTCGCGTCACGGCCCTGATTACCGGCAGCTTGGGCTAAGCTCGGTCCGTCCATAAAATCAGAGCCGATGTCTGCCACCAAACTCACCCTCTCCCGCCTCGAAAACCTGTTGCTCACGGCCTGCGACGACCTGCGCGGCAGCATGGACGCCAGCGAGTACAAGGAATACATCTTCGGCATGCTGTTCCTCAAGCGCGCCAGCGACCTGTTTGACGAGCGCCGCGCCGCCATCCAAAGCGAAGGCAGGGCTGCGGGTCTGACTGCTGCCGACATTGCCCTGAATCTGGAAGACACAGACCAGTACGCTGGCAAGTATTTCTATGTACCGCCACGCGCCCGCTGGAGCGAAGAGTGGATCGATGAATCCGGTCAACGCCAGCCCGCCCTCAAGCACACCAAGGTCAATGTGGGCTCCATGCTCAATAAGGCACTGGAGGCGCTGGAGGACGAAAACGCCGGCGCCCTGCAAGACGTGCTCAAAAGCACGATCAACTTCAACCGCAAGATCGGTCAGCACACGCTGGACGACGACACGCTGGCCGACTTCATCCAGAACTTTGACAAGATCCCGCTCAAGGACAGCGACTTTGAATTCCCCGACCTGCTGGGCGCGGCCTACGAATGGCTGATCAAGTACTTTGCCGACTCGGCTGGCAAGAAGGCCGGCGAGTTCTACACGCCGGCCGAAGTGGTGCGCATCTGCGTCGAGATTTGCGACCCGAGAGACGACATGCGCGTCTACGACCCCACAGTAGGCTCGGGCGGCATGCTGATCCAGGTGCGCGACTACGTGCGCGAGAAAGGGCTGGACGCTGGCAAGGTATCGCTCTTCGGCCAGGAGAAGATGGGCACCACCTGGTCCATCTGCAAAATGAACATGCTGCTGCACGGCATTCCCGACGCCGACATCCGCCAGCAAGACACGCTGCGCGAACCTCAACACCAGGACGAAACGGGCGACCTGCGCCGCTTTGACCGCGTGCTGGCGAACCCGCCCTTCAGCCAGAACTACATCAAGAAAGACATCAAGTTCCCGGGCCGCTTTCCGGTGTGGATGCCTGAGAAAGGCAAGAAGGCCGACCTCATGTTTGTGCAGCACATGCTGGCCGTGCTCAAGAGCGACGGCCGCCTGGCCACGGTAATGCCGCACGGCGTGCTGTTTCGCGGCGGCGAGGAGCGCGAGGCGCGCCAGCACTTCATCGACAAGGGCTACCTCGAAGCTGTCATCGGCCTGCCCGGCAACCTGTTTTATGGCACCGGCATACCGGCCTGCATTCTGGTGCTGAACAAGGACGGCGCGGCGCAGCGCCAGCAGGTACTCTTCATCAACGCCGACCGCGAATACCGTGAAGGCAAAGCACAAAGCCACGTGCGCGCCGAAGACATCGACAAGATCGTCCACGCCTACCGCGCCGGGGCAGACATCCCGGCCTACGCCCGCTGCGTGCCGGTGAACGAGATCAAGGCTGAAGACTACAACTGCAACATCCGCCGCTATGTGGACAATGCCCCGCCACCCGAACCACACGACGTGCGTGCGCACCTGCACGGCGGCGTGCCCGTGAGCGAGGTAGATGCGCTGGCCCACTTCTGGCATAACTACCCGGCTCTGCGCGAGAGCTGCTTTGAGCCACGCGAAGTAGCGTGCCAGTCCGATAGGAATTGTCATTCCGGCGCAGGCCGGAATCCAGGCATTCCCTACGCCGACTTCACGCCAGCCCTGCAAAACCAGCGCGCCATTGCCGCGCATGTTGCCCAACAACCCGGCCTGCC
>CAYHDD010000759.1:0-1957 GCA_964355195.1 uncultured Rhodoferax sp.
TTCTTGCTGGCGCTGCAAGAAGCGTGTTTGGTAGGGGCGCAATTAGGGGAAATTGATATGACAACAAATTCAACGATTACTACATCAGCAGGTTCTGCGGTCGAAGGCAGTGACGCAACGAGTACTTTTACCGTCTCCCCGATGCTGACCAGCGCCAGCGTTGTGAACGTCAGCCTGAGTGGTAATGGTGCAACCGCTGCAGACTACTCTGGCTTTCAGTTTAGTATGAACGGGACTGACTGGTCCGATGTGCTGAATGGGCAGATCACCGTCAATGCCGGAGTCGCAAATTTTTACCTGCGTACGCATGTCGTTCCAGACGGTTTTGTCGAAGCCAATGATTCGTTAACCTTTGTCGTTAGCCAGACCAGCACCAGCGTCGGTCTTGAAAACAGTTGGTGGGTTGCCAGCGTCATCGCTATCAACGACGCGTCAACACCGATTGCCATCACTGCAAGCACAACCCTTTCGGAGAGCGCAGTCACTGAAGGTGCCCTCGCCTTTGCTACCTATCACCTCAATGGCACACTGTCGGCCGCTTCCAATGTGAATGTCAGCGTGGACGGCTTTAACGCCACTGCTCCTGCCGACTACGGCAGCACATTGCAATACCAGACAAGAATTGCCGGCACTTGGGACACAGTCTGGCACAACGTGAACGCTGGTGTAATCAACCTTGGTACTACTGTCACCGACTTCCGGCTGTCCGTCACAACCGCTTCCGACACAGAGACAGAAACCGGCCAAGCCGTGGCCTTTGTCGTGAGCCAGCCTGACAGCAGCACAACCCTGAAAGACAGCTGGTGGGTCCCTAGCGTTATCGCGATCAACGACGCTAGCGCCGGTCCTGGAGTGAATACCTTTACAGGCGGCACGGGTGCTGATCACTTCATAGGTACTTCTGGTGTCGATGTCTTTGTTATCCCTACGGGCTCGTCGCTACTGACTGCTGGCGCCTACGATGACATAACGGGAATGACTTCCGGTGACACGATTGAATTGCCCGGGGTACCAGGTTCTATCCAGGCTCACTCTACGACTATGACGGAAGCCCAGGTGGTTGCCTATTGGAATACCGAAAATGGGCATGGTTATGCAGTTGGCCCTGGCGGCGTGGATGTGCACTATAAAGCAGGCGGCGATGCTTATCTGATGTACGACGCCAACGGAACCGGGATAGTTGAAAAAGACTTCGATATCTTCATCAAGATCGTCGGCGGCGCCAGTTTTGCACCTCTACTTCCTGCGGATCCGGGTTTTGCCGCTGTCCTGGTTTAAGTCATGATGGGTGCTGCTTAGCCTGGTTCAGCTTCACAGAGTAGTGTTCAGGCTTGGGTGAACGCCCAAGTAGCACGGAGTATTCAGGGAGAAATCGGTGGCAATTCAGTTTCGGCTGCGGAGTTGGCCAGCATTGGCTGCGGTCGCTATCGTGCTAAGTTCTTGCGGCGGTAGTGGGTCGCCGGACCCGTTTCTGCCAGCGGCGATGTCGTCAGCAACACTGGTTCACCCTGCAAAGCTGGGTGCCAGCGCCCGAGTCACCGGCGATGTAGCTACCGCGGTACACGTTTTTCAGGCCCTGTCCGGCAACGCCCCCAGTTATGCGATGCTGTTGTCCTTCACAACCCAAGCAGCCAATGCCCCCGCTTTTGCCGCCAGTGTTGCGAGCAGTTACGCAAACACCAGCGACACCGATTTCGCCCTGTTGGTGCTAAACAACCTCGGCGTCACCGCCAACGCGGTGCCATCTGTCAACGCGCAGGGGCAAAGCGAGTACGCGATTCTGCTGGACGCGCTGAAGCAACTCTTTGCGTTCCATGGTCCGGCTATGCGGGGTCAAATCATTCTGAATGCAACCAGGCTCTTGGGTGGCCTGGAGAGCGACCCGACTTATGGCGCAGCCGCGATCACGTTCAACAATCAGGCATGGGCACACTACATTGACTGCACCAACCCGGCT
>CAYHDD010000760.1:0-1956 GCA_964355195.1 uncultured Rhodoferax sp.
GCGGCAGATATTGCCCGACAGCGCTTCGCGAATCTGCGCCTCGCTCGGGTCCGGGTTGCGCAGCAACAGGGCTTGCGCCGCCATGATCATGCCGGGTGTGCAAAAACCGCACTGGGTGCCAAGTTTTTCGTTGAACGCATTCTGTAGCGCGCTCAAGCGCCCGTCGCTCATCAGCGACTCGATGGTCGAGACTTCGCGGCCCTCGCAGCGGCAGGCCAGTGTGATGCACGAGAGTTGCGGCTGGCCATCGACCAGCACGGTGCAGGCGCCGCACTCACCGCCATCGCAACCGCGCTTGGTGCCGGTCAAGCCCAACTGCTCGCGCAGGTAGTCCAGCAGCAGGGTGTGGTCAGCGACGGCGTCCTGGCGCGCGCGTCCGTTGACGCTGAGAGTAAGAAGTCGTTTGGTCACCACTTACTCCTTCGGGCGCAGGTCGCGCACGCGCACCGCTTTGCCCTGCGAGCGCGGGATTTCACCTGGCTGCTTGACGATCACATCGGTGCTGATGCCGACCATCGACTTGACATGGTGCTTGACCTCAGCAGCAAGGGCGGGAAAGCTCTGCGCGTCGACGCCGGGCTCGACCTCGACCTCGATGGTCACATGGTCCAGCGTACCGAGACGTTCGACCACCAGTTGGTAGTGTGGCGACAGCATGGCGCGCCCGATCAGCACCGCCTCGATTTGCGACGGGTAGACGTTGACGCCGCGGATGATCAGCATGTCGTCGCTGCGCCCGGTGATGCGCAGGATGCGCAAATGCGTACGCCCGCAGTCGCAAGGCGCGGTGGTGACACGCGTGATGTCGCGTGTACGGTAGCGCAGCATCGGCAGCGCTTCCTTGGTCAGTGTCGTGATCACCAACTCACCGGCATGACCTTCGGGCACCGGCGCCTGCGTCTCGGGGTCGAGCACCTCGAACATGAAATGGTCTTCCCAACCATGCAGGCCGGCTTGCGCCGTGCACTCGCATGCCACACCCGGGCCCATGATCTCGGACAGGCCGTAAATGTCGATCGCCTGCAAGCCCAGTCGTTCCTGAATTTCGATGCGCATCGCCTGGCTCCAGGGCTCGGCGCCGAAAACGCCGACGCGCAAGGCACTCTTGCGCAGATCAACGCCCAACTGCTCGGCCACCTCGGCCATCGCCAGCGCATAGGACGGTGTGGCGCACAGAATGTTGGCGCCGAGGTCCATGATGAGCGCGATCTGGCGCTCGGTGGCACCACCCGACATCGGCACCACCGTGGCACCGAGCCGCTCGATGCCGTAGTGCGCGCCCAGCCCGCCGGTAAAGAGGCCGTAGCCGTAGGCATTGTGAATCACGTCGCCGGGGCGCGCACCGGCGCCTTGCAGCGAGCGCGCCATCAGTGCCGCCCAGTTGTCGATGTCGCCCTTGGTATAGCCGACCACCGTCGCCTTGCCTGTGGTACCGCTGGAGGCGTGCAGGCGCGCAATCGCGCTTTGCGGCCGTGCAAACATGCCAAAGGGGTAGGTGTCGCGCAGGTCTGTCTTGTAAGTGAAAGGAATGCGGCGCACATCGTCCATCGTGCGCACGTCTTCTGGCACCACCCCGGCCTGCTGCAGACGCCCACGGTGCAGCGCCACGTTATCAAAGGCGTTGCGCAGCGTCTTCCTCAGGCGCTCGAATTGCAGCTCCTGTAACGCCTCACGCGGCATGGTTTCGGCGTGCTGGTCAAAGTACGTGCCGACAGCTGCCGCAGCGCTGCTCGTCTTGTCTGGCATGGTGTTACTACCCATGTTGTCTCCTTGGTTCCTGGTAAAACGTTTGAAATCCTAGTGATCTTGCCCGCAGTGATTCGAGCTCAATGGCGTGGAGGGCCCAGGCCCTGTCGGGCCCTGTGGCTGGAAGGATCGTGGCAGGATCAGGCTGACGGCGTACTCAGCTCCGCGGCTGTCCCCCGGCCTGCGGCCTCCTCCTTGATGCCGCTGCGC
>CAYHDD010000761.1:0-1952 GCA_964355195.1 uncultured Rhodoferax sp.
GCGCTGCTTCGAGCTGTGGCGGCAGACGGCTCATGGCAAACAACCCGGCACGATTGCCGATGTCTGGGCCGAAGAGCAGGCGGCACTGATGCCGTTGCCAGTCGCCTTTGACGGCTTCATCGAACTGAGCAAACGCGTGTCGCCCACATGCCTGATCAGCTTCGAACGCAATCGTTACAGTGTTCCGGCGTCCTTCGCGAACCGGCCAGTCAGCCTGCGGATCTATCACGACCGGCTGGTCGTGGCGGCTGAGGGCAGCATCCTGTGCGAACATGCCCGTGTGATCCAACGCAGCCATCACCTGCCGCCGAAGACGATTTACGACTGGCGGCATTATCTGGCAGTCGTGCAGAGGAAGCCAGGTGCTCTGCGCAATGGGGCACCATTCCTGGAATTACCGCATGCCTTCAGACAGTTGCAGGATCACATGCTGCGCAAGCCCGGGGGTGATCGCGAGATGGTCGATATCCTTGCCTTGGTGCTGCATCACGATGAACAGGCTGTGCTCACCGCCGTGGAACTGGCCCTGGCCGAAGGCGTGCCGACCAAAACCCATGTGCTGAACCTGTTGCATCGGCTGATCGACGGCAAAGTGGTGGGTGGGCCGCCATTGGACACCCCGCAAGCACTGGCCCTGCATCGCGAGCCCAAGGCAAATGTCGAACGCTATGACGGCCTGCGCGCCCAGATTGCCGGAGGCCACCATGCGTCATGATCCCGCCGCGGGCGCCATCGTCATCATGCTGCGCAGTCTGAAGATGTATGGCATGGCACAAGCAGTCACCGACCTGATCGAGCAAGGCGCCCCGGCTTTTGAGGCTGCTGTCCCGATGCTGTCGCAACTCCTGAAGGCCGAATTGGCCGAACGCGAAGTTCGGTCGATCGCCTATCACATGAAGTCGGCCCGCTTCCCGGCCTACAAGGACCTCGCAGGCTTCGACTTTGCTGCCAGCGAGATCAACGAGGCCACCGTCCGGACCCTGCACCGCTGCGAGTTCATGGACGGCGCCCAGAACGTCGTCCTCATCGGCGGCCCGGGCACCGGCAAAACCCATGTCGCCACCGCCCTCGGCATCCAGGCCATCGAGCATCACCGACGAAAGGTCCGCTTCTTCTCGACCATCGAACTGGTCAACGCCCTCGAACAGGAAAAGGCCAAGGGCAAGGCCGGCCAGATCGCCGAAGGCCTGACCAAGCTCGACCTCGTGATCCTGGACGAGCTGGGATACCTGCCATTCAGCGCCTCGGGCGGGGCGCTGCTGTTCCATCTGCTGAGCAAACTTTACGAGCGCACCAGCGTGGTCATCACCACAAACCTGAGCTTCAGCGAATGGGCCACGGTCTTTGGCGACGCAAAGATGACCACAGCCTTGCTCGATCGCCTCACCCACCGCTGTCACATCCTGGAGACCGGAAACGACAGCTTCCGCTTCAAGGCAAGCTCAGCTGCCGCATCCGCCGCAAAGAAAAAGAAGGAGACAACACACAGCTTGACCCCGGCATGAACCGAAATCCATAATCAGAGGTGGCTCACTTCTCGGTGAAAAACCCGGCTCAGTTCTGGGTGAAAATCAACACTCTTCTGCCATGGCCGGATGAACCACCAGTAGGGCAACACCCAGAACCAGTGCCAAACGCGAAAGGAACTGTCGCAGCTTTCCAGCTGCTCCCTTCGGAATGCTCATCAAACTTGAATTCATCGCCCGATAGTCCACCATTCCAACACAATCTCGGCGACCAGACTCAGTCCCCTAGGGGCAGCGGGGCAGTGCTGGACGCCGTTTTGGTGGCTCACGATATCGTGTGCAACTGTAAGCTGCAATAAACTGGAGTTTACGTGAAAGGGTTTGCCGACTCTTTTCCTGTCTGTATTGCAGAATAGCAGCATGTATCTGCAGACTTTTCCTCATATCGTCTGCTCCTTCAGGTTGGGCAGACTCTACATCAGACTG
>CAYHDD010000762.1:0-1947 GCA_964355195.1 uncultured Rhodoferax sp.
TCTGGCAGAAGCTCAATGCCAAGCGCTTTGACAACATCATGCTGAAAACCAAGACGGTCGGTGCCGTGGCCAGGCCCGACGGCATTGAAGTCACGTTTTCCGCAGCGGAGGAGGGCGTTAAAGTTCCCGAACCCCAGACCTACGACCTGGTGCTGCAAGCGGTTGGCCGCACGCCCAACGGCAAGAAAATCGCCGCCGACAAGGCGGGCGTGGCCGTGACGGAGCGCGGCTTCATCAATGTCGATATCCAGATGCGCACCAACGTCTCGCATATCTTCGCCATCGGCGACATCGTCGGCCAGCCGATGCTGGCGCACAAGGCAGTGCACGAGGCGCATGTGGCGGCCGAAGTGATCGCCGGTGAATTGCAGGGCAACCAGGAACTGGCCAGCGCCGCGTTCAATGCCAGGGTCATCCCCAGCGTGGCCTACACCGACCCCGAGGTTGCCTGGGTCGGCCTGACCGAGGACCAGGCCAAGGCGCAGGGTATCAAGGTCAAGAAGGGCCTGTTCCCGTGGGCCGCCTCAGGCCGCGCCATTGCCAACGGGCGCGACGAGGGCGTGACCAAGCTGCTGTTCGATGACAGTGACGAAGCGCATGGTCACGGCAAGATCCTGGGTGGCGGTATGGTCGGCACGCATGCGGGCGACATGATCGGCGAAATCGCCCTGGCGATCGAGATGGGCGCCGACGCCATCGACATCGGCAAGACCATTCACCCGCACCCGACGCTGGGCGAGAGCATTGGCATGGCGGCGGAGGTGGCGCACGGCAGTTGCACGGATCTGCTGCCGGGGCGGAAGTAGGCCAGACTCTGGTAGGCGCACTTCCGGCGTGCTGGCGCTGCCAGTTCATTCAAGGCAGTGCGGCTACCTATTCCGCAGTGGCTCGCACCCGTTTGGGCTCCGGCTTGAGTCGAATTTCCACCGTCCTACCCACCGCGCTGGCCGCCTTGATCAGGGTATCGAGCTGGATGGACAGGTTGCACGGGTCCAGCACGCGATCTAACTGAGAACGGCTGGTGGACATGCGCTGTGCCATGCTTACTTTGCTGAGCTTGCCGCTTTGCATGGAATCAATCAACTGCTCGGCCAAAGCGCGTTTGAGTGCCCGGGCCTGCACCTCTTCATAGATACCATCCTGTTTGAGGAAGTCATCAAAACTGCTGCCCGCGTGGGGATTCACTTTAGTTGTCTTGGCCATGTTGCCACTCCTTCAATCGATTGATTGCCAGTTCAATGTCGGATGGGTTGGTCTGCTGGGTCTTCCCAAATGGAGCCGCGCAAGTGATCCACGCGAGGTTTGCCAATGGGCCACTTGTACTGGACATACGCAATGTCTTCGCCAATCGCCTGGCGATCTGCCTTGTCCAAGGCTCTCAGCCATTCGCGCACCGGTTCATCCCCGCTAGCAGATCGATAGAAGATTGCTGGCAGTTTTCGGGTGGAAGCCATGACGTGAATGTACCATATAAAGTACCTTCTTGAAGGATGGATCGCTGCCACCGTCAGCGACAGCACTATCTTGCTGTCACAACTTCCAATGGCTGCCCTGCATGGGCCTGTCACGCGCTGGCCTGGAGCGGCTGCTGCGCTACTGCGCCCGCCCGCCTTTTGCCATGGATCGCCTGCGTAAAGAAGGCGCTGCCCTGGTGCCACCGCCGCGCATCCACCGGCATCGCTACTTTGGCGTGCTGGCACCAAACTCGCCGCTCAGAGCTGCCGTCGTGGCCATGGCTACAGTGGCTCAAGCGATACCGGCTCAGCCTGCGCAAGCTGGCACGCCCACGCCCCCACTCACGCCCGAGCCCGTGCCACCCAAGCGCTCACCGGCGCACTACCTGTGGGCGGTGCTGATCGCCCGCATCTACGAAGTGTTTCCGCTGCTGTGCCCGATGTGCGGTGGGCAGATGCGCCTGATAGCGTTCATCACCGAGGGCACGCAGAT
>CAYHDD010000763.1:0-1944 GCA_964355195.1 uncultured Rhodoferax sp.
TCTTGGTGCCACCCGACAGTGTGTTGATCAGCGCATTCTCGCGGAGGTGCAGGCGGTGCAGGGTTTCGGTGACGCGTTGCTCCCAGTTCCAGCCGTCCTGCGCTTCGATCGCGCTTTGCAGGGCGTCAAGGTCACCCTGCCCGTGACAGTACTGATCAAGCAATGCAATGAGTCCGGAAATGCCCGCGCTGGCGGCCACAAAGATCGTGGCCTCAGGGTCGAGCGTCGGTTCCTGGGCAACATACGCCAAGCGCAGGTTCTGCTGCAGCTGCAAAGTGCCGTCATCGGCCTTTTCCAGCCCGGCCAAGATCTTCAGCAACGATGACTTGCCCGTGCCATTGCGCCCAATCAGTCCGATCCGCTCATTGCTTTCCAGAACAAAGTCGGTGTGGTGCAGTAGCGGCACGTGGCCGAAAGCAAGCTGGGCGTCGAGAAAGGTAATTAGGGCCATAGGTGCAGGATTATCGGGTGCCTTGACCCATGCTCCGTAGCGGTTGGCGCGGCACAGGCCAGACTGAAATCGATGCACAATGCACGCTCCACTTTCGGGGGATGCAATTCATGCCAGACAAAATCAGAGTGTGGGACTTGCCAACACGGATTTTCCATTGGTCGCTGGCGGTCGCGTTAGCGGGCTTGGTGACGACGGCATCGATCGGCGGCAATGCCATGCCCTGGCATTTTCGATGCGGCTACCTGGTCCTGAGCCTGTTGTTGTTCCGGCTCTGTTGGGGCCTGGTCGGTGGACACTGGTCGCGCTTTGCATCCTTCGCCTATTCGCCGAAAACCGCGCTGCTGTACCTGAAGGGCCAGGGCTCGCCAGAACAGTCTATCGGTCACAACCCGGCGGGCTCGTTTTCAGTGTTCGCCATGCTGGGCTTCTTGCTGCTCCAGGTGGGCACGGGTTTGTTCAGCGATGATGAAATTGCAGCGGCCGGCCCCGGCGCCAAGTTTGTTTCAAACAGCTGGGTCAGTCTGGCAACGCAGTACCACGCTGAAGTCGGGAAGATCATTGTGCTGGGCCTGGTTGCGTTGCACATTGGTGCCATTCTCTTCTACCGCTTCAAGCGCGGCGAGAACCTGGTCAGCGCCATGATTCTGGGTGACAAGGAAAGCTCCTACGTACTCAAGAGTTCACGCGACGACCGCGCGTCACGCTGGTTGGCGGTCGGCCTCTTTGTGGCCTGTGCCAGCTTGGTCGCGTGGCTTGTGAGCTTGGCATGAAGAGCGCAACTCTGCGCTTCGTTGCGCCGAGTTCGCCCGCGCACTACGACGCCTTGCGCGGCATCTTTCGCGAATACGCCGACGCACTCCAGGTTGACTTGTGTTTTCAGGATTTTGAAGCCGAATTGCTTGGCTTGCCGGGTGAATATGCGCAACCGCGCGGCGCACTGCTGATGGCGATGTCCGACGAAGCCATGATCGGTTGTTGCGCGCTACGCCCGCTCGACACCGTGGACTACCCGAATGCCTGTGAGATGAAGCGGCTCTACGTGCGTCCAGGCTCTCGTTCAGCCGGTGTCGGCCGCCAGTTGGCGGAAGCGATGCTTGACATCGCCCGTTTGGCCGCCTACGACTGCGTGCTGCTAGACACGCTCGACGAGATGGAGAGCGCGCGTGCCCTCTACCAGGATCTTGGCTTCGAGGAGATTCCGCCCTACTACCACAACCCGATCGCGGGCGCACACTACCTGAAGGTCAACCTGAAGCCAAGCCGCTAGAGCGGCGTGCGGGTCGCTGTGGCGGCGCAGGGTCAATCAGGCCTTGGCTTGGGCCAACAATGTCGCCGCGTCACTGACTTCAAACTTGCCCGGCACTTCGATGTTCAGAGCCGCGACTTTGCCGTCATTGACCAGCATCGAATAGCGATTGCTGCGCAGTCCCATGCCCCTACTTGTCAAGTCAAGTGTCAGGCCAGTTGCTGTGGCAAAGGCCGCCGAGCCA
>CAYHDD010000764.1:0-1943 GCA_964355195.1 uncultured Rhodoferax sp.
GCGATCAAGCTGGGGCTCAACCTGCCCCCAATGGAACGTTACTGGCAATGGGTCAACGGTTTGCTGGTGGGCGACATGGGGATCAGCTACAGCTACAGCACACCAGTGCTGGAACTCGTCCTGGAGCGCGTGTCACTGACGATGCCACTGGCGCTGATGGCCATGACGTTCACCACGCTGCTGGCGCTGACCACCGGCATTTATGCCGCATCGCACCACAACCGTCTGGGTGACGTCGGCATGATGGGTTTGGCACAGGTCGGCATCGCAGTGCCAAATTTCTGGTTCGCCATCTTGCTCATTCTGTTCTTTTCGGTAAAGCTGCAGTGGTTTTCAGCAGGTGGCTTTGCGGGCTGGGACGAAGGCGTCGGGCAGGCCCTCAAGTCCCTGTTGCTACCAGCGATTTCGCTGGCCGTAGTGCAGGCCGCCATTCTGGCGCGCATCACGCGCTCGGCGGTGCTTGAAGTCCTGCGCGAGGACTATGTGCGCACGGCCCGTGCCAAGGGTCTGTCGCGCCGCGCCACGCTTTGGGGCCATGTACTGCGCAATGCCATGATTCCGGTCATCACCATCATGGGGCTGCAGTTTGCCAACCTGCTAGCCGGAACCATCGTGGTGGAAAACGTGTTTTATCTGCCGGGCTTGGGGCGTTTGATCTTTCAGGCGATCTCGAACCGTGACTTGATCGTCGTGCGCAATTGCGTCATGCTGCTGGCGGCCATGGTGATCGTTGTGAACTTTGTCGTGGACGTCTTGTACGCCGTGATCGACCCGCGCGTGAAGGCGAGCGACATATGAACCAGCCGAGCACTTTCCTGCGGCGAGCGCTTAGCCATCGCAGCTTTGTCATCGGCACCAGCCTGAGCCTGCTGCTGCTGCTGGCGGCCGCGCTGTCAATGGTCTGGACTCCCTGGTCGGCCTATGAGATCGAGATGAGCGCCAAGCTCCAATTGCCCGATGCCCATCACTGGCTCGGGACCGACCCGTTCGGTCGCGATGTCGCCTCACTGCTGCTCGTCGGCGCGCGCAACTCGATTCTGGTTGGCGTGATTGCAGTCAGTATCGGCCTGACCATCGGCACCACACTGGGCTTGCTGGCGGCGGCGCGGCGGGGTTGGGTTGAGGAACTGATCATGCGTCTGGCCGACTTTACGTTTGCCTTCCCGGCCATCCTGTCAGCCATCATGATGACTGCCGTTTTCGGTGCCGGCATCGTCAACTCGATCATCGCCATCGGCATCTTCAACATTCCCACCTTTGCCCGCATCACCCGCGCCAGCGCCAATGCGATCTGGTCGCGCGAGTTTGTGTTGGCCGCGCGCGCCTGCGGCAAGGGGCCTTGGCGCATCACGGTCGAGCACGTGCTGCCCAACATCCTGTCGGTGTTGATTGTTCAGGCGACGATCCAGTTTGCGCTGGCCATCCTGGCGGAGGCCGCGCTGTCCTACCTCGGTCTGGGCACGCAGCCGCCGCAACCGTCGTGGGGTCGCATGCTGGCCGAAGCGCAGACCCTCATGTTTCAGGCGCCGCAACTGGCGGTATTTCCGGGCATGGCAATTGCCCTGGCCGTACTCGGCTTGAACCTCGCCGGAGACGGTCTGCGCGACCTGCTTGACCCCCGACTGGCGCGCAAACGCTAGGCATGAGCCCGTCACACCATGCCACTGCTTGAAGTCAAAAACCTGGGCGTAAAGCTGCACACCCAACGCGGGTTCGCAGCCGCCGTGCGCGGCCTCAATTTCAGTCTTGAGCGCGGGGAAACGCTGGGTCTGGTGGGTGAGTCGGGTTGCGGCAAGTCGATTACCGCCATGTCGCTGATGGGTTTGCTGCCCGAGCATGCCGTGGTGACTGGCAGCATCCGGTTTGACCAGCAGGAGTTGGTGGGGCAGAGCGACGCCGCGATGAGGCAGTTGCGCGGCAACCGCATCGGCATGATTTTTCAG
>CAYHDD010000765.1:0-1942 GCA_964355195.1 uncultured Rhodoferax sp.
GGCTTGGGTACCGATCCCTTCTTCCTTGCTTCGAGTTGCCTCGCCATAGTGTCAGACCTGTTGGCTCGGACTTGCCGCTTCAACGCTTCGGGGTCCGAGTCCAGATCGCCGGCTGGATAGAGGTTCGGCAAGAGGGACCCAAGGGCATGCATTGGAAAGCCTACCCGGACTTTGCCTCGCGGCGAGTCGGAAACCAGGAATCCCTCCTGGAGTAGCGCGCCGAGCACGTCTCGCGACGTGCGTTCGGCAAGGCCGGTGATGCGGCTTGCCTTCATCCGCTCGAACTCGCCCATGCTGAAAGCGTGGAGGAAGAGATGGGCGGATTCCGGTTTGAGATCGAATCTGACCTTCTGGAAGTAGCTCTCGGCGCGGAACTTGAGCTTGTCGAGGGCGAACATTCTCGACATGAATCTGGCCTGATCGATGGCCGTCTGCATTGAGTAGCTGCAGAATTCTGCCAGTTGTTTCTCTGACAGGTTCCCACGTCCGTCAAGAGCACCGTTTCGTGGCTGATCAGCGCCCGCCAGCTTTCCTTTGTAGTCGTCCGCTGTTTTGGCGAAGCCCCTCGACATCGACCAAAGGCCTGCTCCGTTCACACCGCACTCGCGCAGCATGGCGTCTATAGCGATTCGCGCCACTCGACCGTTTCCGTCGAGGAAAGGGTGAATCCATGCAAGGCGATGATGGGCGACGAAGGACGCCAGAATGCCATCGAGCTTTCCGATCCCGCCCTTCCTGGCCCGTTCGAGTTGTAGTCCATAGACCTTTGCGTAGCGATCAAGGAAGCGGTTCAGCGTGTCTGCTTTCGGGGCCACATGCGCACCCACAGAAACATCCCGTTTGCGGAACTTCCCCGGCTCCATAAGGCTGCCGTCCTTGAGCTTCAGCAGGTCCACCGGCAGGTGCGCGCAGAAACGCCGATGGACTTCGAGCAGGAAGGGCAGTAGCGAGTCCTTGGTCAGCGATTGCGAGCGGGCCCATCGATCCGCCTCGATGTGAGCGAAGGCGAGGCTCTGCAGCGCCTTCTGGTCCGCCGTGTCCTTGACCTCGAACAGTGCCTGATCGATGTCTATGGGCAGTGTGTGGTGACCTTCGATGAGGTTGCTGTAATAGCAGTTCATCCCCGAGACAAGCTCGGAAAGACTCTTGGCCGTGGCGGGATTGAGCGCAGCATCGAGGCATGCCGACGCCTCGGACAGGTTGTGGGCCAGTCCGATCAACGCGCTGTAAACCGGCCGCGACTTGTCGATAAGCAGCGGTTCCATCTGAGCCGGATCGTCGTATAACTCAATCATGGAGGGTCTTTTTGTGCCGATGTCGTTTGTTATTATATTACCAATAAAACATGTTGTTATGTTGTTAGTGGCTAGTATAGCTGCCGATGTTCATGCCGAAGCTGTTGCCGACATTCTGATCCTGCCTCAAGCCGCTGGAAGTGATGCCTGGGCTTGCGTGTAGAATCACATTGTCATTCTCGATAAGACAGGAATACCGTGTGGCAGTGCTGATTCCAAGTTACGGGACATGCGCGGGGCGAATGACACCCGGCGAACGGCGGTTTGCGCAGCGTCTCGAAGCCAAGCTCGAAGAAGATTACTGACTTAGGCATCCTTGATGCACAACTTTCCCTTAACGAAGTCGACGGGCAACGACTCGTTTCGACTTACCTCAAAGGTATTAACGGCCTGGAAGAACTTCCGAATATCGACGAGTTCATTCTGCTCATCGACGGCACCGTCAAGAAGATGCTTCCGGAGCGCAATCGATTGAAGGATGCTCTACAACCCTAAAGTGCCCGAACTGCAGATTTTCTGCCGGACGTTGAAACAAAAAACCGCCGAGAGGCGGTTTTTTGTGCGTGCGCTACAAGTTGCTATGCATCTTGTAGATGGTGGGCGGTACTGGGATCGAACCAGTGGCTTCCACCGTGTGAAGGTGGCAC
>CAYHDD010000766.1:0-1941 GCA_964355195.1 uncultured Rhodoferax sp.
TCAGTGAGATCGGTGTCGGCACCATTGCTGCGGGCGTCGCCAAGTGCAAGAGCGACCATGTCGTGATTGCCGGCCACGACGGAGGCACGGGTGCATCACCGTGGTCTTCGATCAAGCACGCCGGCAGTCCCTGGGAAATCGGACTGGCCGAAACGCAACAGACGTTGGTGCTGAACCGCTTGCGCGGTCGCATTCGCGTGCAGGCCGACGGGCAAATGAAGACCGGTCGTGATGTGGTCATCGGTGCCCTGCTTGGCGCTGATGAATTCGGCTTTGCCACCGCGCCCCTCGTGGTCGAGGGCTGCATCATGATGCGTAAGTGCCACCTTAATACCTGTCCGGTGGGCGTTGCCACGCAGGACCCGGTGCTGCGCCGCAAGTTCTCCGGTAAACCCGAGCACGTCGTGAACTACTTTTTCTTCATTGCCGAAGAGGTGCGCAGAATCATGGCTCAGCTTGGCATTCGGAAGTTTGACGAGTTGATTGGTCGCTCCGATTTGCTCGACACGCGCAAGGGTATTGCGCATTGGAAGGCAAGGGGACTTGATTTCAGTCGCCTGTTTGCTCAACCGAGCGCGCCAGCCGATGTGCCGCGTTTTCAGACCCAGAGTCAGGAGCATGGTCTGGAACGCGCACTTGACAATATCCTGATTGACAGGTCGCGCGCGGCCATCGAGCGTGGCGAAAAAGTTCAGTTCATCGAACTGACCCGCAATGTCAACCGCTCGGTTGGCGCCATGCTGTCGGGTGCGGTAACGAGAGTTCATCCAGAAGGCCTACCTGACAACACGATTCACATTCAGTTGGAAGGCACTGGCGGGCAGTCGTTCGGTGCATTCCTGGCGCGTGGCATTACGCTTTACTTGATTGGCGATGCGAACGACTACACCGGTAAGGGTCTTTCCGGAGGTCGTGTGGTGGTGCGGCCTAGCATCGACTTTCGTGGTGATCCGATTCGAAATACCGTCGTGGGAAACACAGTGATGTATGGCGCCACCAGTGGCGAGGCGTTCTTCAGCGGAGTGGCTGGTGAGCGATTTGCCGTGCGCTTGTCGGGTGCGACCGCCGTCGTCGAGGGCACTGGGGATCACGGCTGTGAGTACATGACCGGCGGCACTGTTCTGGTGCTGGGGCGCACCGGGCGCAATTTCGCAGCCGGTATGAGTGGCGGCGTCGCCTATGCGTACGATGAAGATGGTCAGTTTGCCAAGCGCTGCAACACGGCCATGGTGTCCTTGGAAAAAGTACTGACTACGGCCGAACAGCAAGCCAATGTAACGCCTGGGCTATGGCATCGGGGGCAGGCTGATGAAGCGCAAATGGTGAAATTGCTGAGTGAGCATAACCGTTGGACTGGCAGCAGGCGTGCGCGCGAACTGCTGGACAACTGGGAGCAATCGCGACTGAAGTTCGTCAAGGTGTTCCCCAATGAATACCGCCGCGCTTTGGCTGAAATTTACGCCAAAAAAGCAATAACCAACTAGGACGAAGATCATGGGTAAAGTCACTGGTTTCATGGAGTTTGAGCGTCTTGAAGAGGGCTACATGCCGGTATCCGAGCGCTTGAAGAATTACAAAGAGTTTGTCGTCGGCCTTGATGAGTCCCAAGCAAAGATTCAGGCTGCGCGCTGCATGGACTGCGGTACACCGTTTTGCAACAACGCCTGCCCGATCAATAACGTCATTCCGGACTTCAACGACCTGACTTACAGAGGCGACTGGAAGGCTGCTGCGGAGGTGCTACACGCTACCAACAACTTTCCCGAGTTCACCGGGCGCATCTGTCCAGCTCCGTGTGAGGCCGCGTGTACGCTGAACGTCAACGATGACGCAGTTGGCATCAAGTCCATCGCACACGCCATTATTTACCCCGCTTGGGCTGAGGGATGGGTTCAGGCACAGCCAGCCAAGGTCAAGACCGGGAAGAAGGTGGCGGTCGTT
>CAYHDD010000767.1:0-1938 GCA_964355195.1 uncultured Rhodoferax sp.
ACCCCAAAGTTGATACGCGACCAGCAGGCTTTTCATCGCGCTGGCTGAACGACATCCTGCGCGCGCAGCTCGGTTTTCAAGGCGCGATCTTCAGTGACGACCTGTCCATGGCGGGCGCGCGGGCTATGGACGGGCAAGCCATCAGCTTCACGCAGGGTGCGGTGCTGGCATTGAGCGCCGGTTGTGACATGGTTTTGCTGTGTAACCAGTCCCTGGCCGAAAGTCAAGGTGGCGGCCTGGCGATAGACGCCCTCATCGACGGCTTGACCGAAGCTGTGGTCAAGGGTGTCTGGCAGTCGCAGCCGGCCAGTGAGGAGCGTCGCCGCGCGCTCTTGCCGCCTACTGAGGCGCTGTCCTGGGATGAGCTGATGTTGCAGCGCGACTACATGCACGCGCTTGACCTGGTGCCCTGATAAGGCAGTGGGAATCGCTAGCAGCGCTATCCGACGGGTATGAAGAACCAACTCAAGACCAGCGGATTGGTCTACTCCACCGAGGCCGGGCGCATGTGTCCTGGCTGTCGCCAGCCGACGGCCCAGTGCCAGTGCCGCGCCACGACGTTGCGCGCCGCATCAGATGGCGCGGTCAGGGTGTCAACACAAACCAAGGGACGTGCCGGCAAGGCGGTCACCCTGGTGCGCGGTCTGGCGCTGGATGAGCTCGCACTTGCGGCGTTGGGCAAACAGCTCAGGACCGCCTGCGGCGCCGGTGGCACAGTCAAAGACGGTGTCGTCGAGGTCCAGGGGGATCACTGTGAGCGCATCATGGAAGCCCTGAAAGGCCAGGGCTTTAGCGTCAAGCGTTCGGGTGGCTGAGGCCGTATTCCATTTCCAAATCATTCGTGTTTAGGCGGCGAGCCGCAGGCAGTGCTGTAGCACGGCAAGGCGAGCCAACGACGACAGGGATGATTTTGAAGTGGAATTAGCTGCGCTGCATGGTGGCGCGCAAGGCTTCGGTCAATACACCTAAACTCTCCGCCAGATGAGCGCGCGTCTCGACGCTGCGTCCACCCTTGGTCACGGCGCCACGCAGCGCATTTTGCAGGTTCGTGGCGTGCAGTCGCGCCAGGCTGAGCGCGTCGCTCGGTAATGCAGCCGAGCCCTTGGTCAGCAGCGTCTGCAAGCGTTTGAGATGCTCTCGTTGCAGGCCACGGCGCAGCACATCAATTTCAGCGCCGCTGGCAAGTTCCGCCCAGACGCTGTTCTGTAGCGTCGCGTAGACCTCGCTCAGCGAAATCATGGAGCGGCGTTGTGCCGGCGCCAGGTAGTTGGGCAGGTCAAGCAGGCGTTGTGCCGTGTTGCCGGACAGCAGGCGGTCCATCGCCACGGTTTGTGCGCGCAACACCACCGAGCGCAGATTGACCGGGCCGCCGCGGTCCCACTCGTTGTAATCGACGCTCATGCTGGACAGAAATTCGGGTTTGAACTTGAACGAGTTCGCGCTGAACAGTCCAGAGGCCAGAAACTGCAAGGCCTCGCGTTGTTTGGCGGGGTCCACCGGCGTGAAGCTGGCCCGCCCGGTGCTGCCCGGCAGGTCGCGCAGGGCGTGCATGCCGCCGACGTACTTGCCCACCAGTTCGGCCGCGCGCTGGAGCTGACCAAAGCCTGTGAGCAGGATGCGACGCTGGCGCAGCGGGTCGTCGCCGACCTGAGGCCTGCGGTCCTGCAAGCGCGCCCATAGCTCTTGCGACAGCTTGAGGCGCTTCTTGTAGTAAGCGAGCGGGTCGTCTCCGAGGTCAAAGCGGTTAACCAGCGGGTCCATGCCATCGTTGGCGCCCCAGCCACCGGCGTCCGTATCATCGCCATAGGCGAGAGCGGGCTCGGTGCTGCGTGCGGCAATCTTGGTCAACTCGGCGCGTTCAGTGGCGGGGTCAAGTGGCCTGTACGCGTACTCGATGGCCCAGTAGTCGTAGGCACCCAGGCTTGTGTTGTTGTAGCT
>CAYHDD010000768.1:0-1938 GCA_964355195.1 uncultured Rhodoferax sp.
ATCCCGGCACATTAACCGCATAACGCGTGGCCTTGCCAAGGCCTTCGACCCGGAGCAAGCCGTGGCTCAACAACTCCGCCAAGTCACGCGTCGCCGTCGCCTTGGAGGTGCCGGTGATCTTGCTGTACTTCTCGGCCGTCATGCCACCCAGAAGGCCACCCCCCATCTCGGCGCTCCCTGCTTCCAGCAAACGGTTGAGCACCTTGGTCTGGCGTTCGTTGACCGACAGGCTGGCCGCACGCAAACGGAACTTCGCTTTATCCACAGCCTGCTTCACCACCGCCTGAGACAGCACGCAGCTTTGGGTAAAGGTCTGCACAAACCACCGCACCCAGGCCGTTACATCGAGCGTGCCACTTTGTGCCTGACTCAAGGCGTCGTAATACGCAGGTCGCACCGCCAGCAGCTGGCGCGACATGCCGAACATCCGGGCCGGCGCACCCAAATCCTGCGCCAGTGCCAAATCCACAACGGCACGCCCAATCCGGCCGTTGCCGTCTTCAAACGGGTGTATCGCCTCGAACCACAGATGCGCAATGGCGGCACGGGCAATGCCGTTGAGGGTGGGCGCCACATTGATTCTTGTTCGCGTGTCTTCAAACCACGCCAGAAACAGCGCCATCTCGTCGGCCACTCGATCTGAGGCCGGTGCTGTGTAATGCACTACCTCGTGCCCTTGTCGTCCACTGACAATCTGCATGGGATCGCTGTGATCGCGGTAACGCCCAACAGCAATCCGAAGCAGACCCGACGTGCCCCCTGGAAACAAGGCAGACTGCCAGCGGCACAAGCGGTCAGAGTCAAGCGCCGACGCGTAGTTGTTCGCGGCGTCCAACATGACTTGGACCAAACCATCAACATGGCGGTCGCGGTTGGGCGCGTCGGCCAAACCAAGCCGATGCGCGACGGAAGACCGCACCGCTTCCAGATTGAGCTTCTCACCCTCTATAGCCGCCGTGGCCATGGCTTCCTGCACCCACAACTCGCGGGCAATCTCCTGGGCGTCGGACAAGCCAATAGCATCCAGCAGGCCTAACAGGCGACCCTGTTGCAGACGAGCCAGATCCAGATCATTCGCCAGTGCCTCCGCATCGAACAGCAGCTTCGGCCAGTCGGCGTTCTGCCAGAGGTAGCTCGCTTGTGGAGGGAGGTTTTGGCTTGGCATGAGCCGCATTCTAATCAATACGGCTCAAAATGTGAGCCGTATTGATTAGCTTCGACTCAGGAGCGCCCGTCGGCATAAAGAGACGTCATTTTTGCTCCCGTGCCAAATTGGCCATCTACTCGGTATTGTCCATAAAGGCGCTATTTGTCGAACTTCATCCCAAAACCCCCATCCCCACCCACCCCAATCACCAGCTTCTGCGTCGCCCGCGTCGCCGCCACATAAAACACCCGCGCAGCATCCGCCTCGTCCTCGCCCGGCCCAGGCATGTGCCCCACGCCGGGTAGCGCCACCACGGGGAACTCCAGGCCTTTGCTGACCTTCATGGTCATGACCTTGATCTTGTCGCTGCTGGGGTCAAAGTCGCCGGTGTTGACGCGGTTTTCCAGCGGCAGCCCGCGCTGATGCAGTACTTGGGCGCACAGGTCGCGCGTCTTGCCGTCCGCGCACAGCACGGCCATGTCGCCCCAGGTGTGGCCTTCTTGGTGCGCGTGGCTCAGGTGGTCGGCGATGGCATAGGCTTCGTCGCGCAGCGTGGGCAGGCGAATGATGAGCGGGGCCTCGCCGTCGCGCCCGCAACTGATGGGTTTGAGCAGCGGGATGCCGTCATCGTCCTTGTCGTCGTTTGTCAGCAGGTCCGCCGCCACCAGGCTGGCGGTTTGCAGAATCTGCTTGGTGTTGCGGTAGTTGATTTTCAGGATGGCGGTGCGGCCCTGCGCCTGCACGCCGACGCTCTTGAAGCTGAACTGCTTGCTGCGCGCGCGCTCGTAAAT
>CAYHDD010000769.1:0-1937 GCA_964355195.1 uncultured Rhodoferax sp.
CGCAGGGCCACTTTCCAGCCCTTCGCGAATATCATCGCGCAACTGCGAAAGTTTCGCCGCGCGCATTTGGTCCTGCTCATCCATGAGACGAAGCGCCTCGCGCACTACTTCGCTGGCAGACGTGTAAAGCCCCGAGCTGACCTTCTGGCGAACCATGTCCTCGAGGTGAGGCGTCAGATTAACGTTCATGCCCATGATCGAATCCTCGTCTGAGAGCGACAACCGCTCAGTGCGTAGGATATCAAGAATTGTCAATGATTGACATCTTTTGGCTATCCTACGTTTCAATCCTGGCTAAGCAACGACACCAGAATTCCCAAGTGATCATTGAGCAGCCTCGGTTCTTGACACCATTGACCGACAGAGAAGCCTGCTCCGTCATGCCCGCCATATCTCATCAAAGAACTGTTCAAGCGGAACCGTGAAGCCACTCGCTTGCGCGTGCCCTCCCCCGCCATAATGCGTGGCAATAACACTGACATCGAACGGTGCAATGCTTCGCAGACTGCAAATAGCCTCATCGCCCTTGATGAAGAAGGTCAGGCTGAAGGTCCCGGATCGCTTGGCGACCGCGTGTCCGATTTCCGAGGTGTTACTGATGGCATTGGTAGCCAGACCCTGATAGCCGCAGAGGGTGACCGGTCTCAGGTCTTTGCGCAGCGCGCTGTCAATCTGCCGTTGCAACACATCAAGCACAATGTGACCTTTGAAAATAAGGTCTGTTGGATGCGTGGCAGCGAGCTGCCAGGATTCGAAGCTCGTCGGTATCAAACTCAGGCCCGCACAGAAAGCCTTTGTGTCTGCCAGGGCGAATCGCCATAGATCCCGGTCACCTATGTGATCGATCAGTGGTGGCCGAACTGACCCCGAGTGAAAGTAATCCCAAGCCATCTGGGCGCCCGAGCGGTCCATATCAAAGTGGAGCTCAACGTTGGGTATGGGTTCCACGCCGGTCCATTGCGATGCTGCGGATTTATGGTGATCAAGCAGGACTATTTTGGCGGCATGCCGCGCCATGTTGCGGAGCACGACTGGAGAAAAGCTGAAGTCGAGGATGAATACCTGACGACCCATCAGGCGGTCAGGCGGTATTTGGTCACCGTAATAGACAGGCTGGTATTCGGCGCCGTCTCCGAGGCTCAGCCATGCCGCATAGGCCGCGCCGAAACCATCGTCACAATCGGCGTGATAGAGAATCAGGGCATCTGAAGTCGTGGTCATAGAAAGTTGTTAGCGGTCTGGTAGTGGCGAACTCGCGAGAAGTCGACAACATTCCTCACGGATCGAGTCCCCAATTTCTGAGATATACCGTTGATCAAGCGCTTCGGTCATTTCGTAGGCAATGTGCAGCCCAGCCTCGCGTGATAGTGAATCTGCAATTTGCCGCGCCAGTTGGTCGCTCAATTCCGAGAGGTGTTTGCGCTGCTGCAAGGATAGATGTGATTTCGACCGGGCCAACCAATCGGCCGCGAGTGTCGAGCCTTGTGCAATGGTCAGCCAAGTATGATGTTCGTAATAGGCCGCCAAACGCTCGGCGGCCAGGGCAAAGATCAGCGCGCTGTGCGGATCTTGTTCGACCACTGACGTTTCGAGTGGGCTCATCTTTCTGGTACTGACATGGGTGGCTTGATCGCCAGAACATGGGCAAGCGCACCCCTGACAAAACGTTCCTGAGGAAAACCCTCGAGCATATTTCGCAGCTGCTCCATCGCTGCCTCTGTGCATTGCGCAATGTCCGCCACACGACGTATCTGAGCATACGCCGTTAGCACTTCACCGGATGTAGCCTCATAGGCCCGTCCTGTGCAGATCCAGTACAGCGCCATCAACCCACAGTTGAGGGCGAAGCCAGGATCCTTCTCGGCGAAATCATCCGCTGCGCGCATCAAGGTTCGATGATCCACCGGCGATCGCCTGGCGAGCTTGAGGGCAAAATC
>CAYHDD010000770.1:0-1935 GCA_964355195.1 uncultured Rhodoferax sp.
TCACAACGATGCCCTGCCGCTGGCAGCCTGAATGAAGAAATTTGTCTCACACCCGTCAGCCAGCTTTTCTTTTCTTAAAAGCTGTCTTGGTCTTTTCGGGCCGTTGCGGGCGGCGTCCAAGATGCAATTCGTGCCTGTCATTTCCGTCGTTGATTCGGATGCGATCTTCCCTTGCGGGAGGTGATCCGTTCAGTCACCCATCTGGTTCCAGCGTGTCGCGTCCGGCCTGGGTGCCAGTCCGGTCTGCCACAGGCAGACTTTCGTCCGCCCGCAGCGCACGCCCTCCTCCCGGCCGGCCGGGAGCCAGAAAACATTCAGTGCCAAACCGGGTTCATTCAGTGGGTAATGACTTGTGGCTCGCGCCGCCTTTCGGCAGTACGTCCAACCTGTCGCAGACTCTCGGCTTGGTCGAATCACCCTAAACTTTTTTTTCCTGGGGCCACTCCCGCCGCGGCGGGCTTGGGGCTGGGGGAGACCAGCCGTGCGCATTCAGTTCTGTTGGCTCGGTGGTCCAGACCCCTTCGCTGGTTTACGGCCGGTCTCCCCGAAATCCTTCTGCTTGCCGGGCCCAAAGACGCGCGCGGCGTCGTAGGGCACGTCCTTGGCCATCACATGCCATGCGGCTTTGGCCAGTTTGCAGGCCAGCGACTTGGTCGCGATGACCGGATTGGTTTGCTGCTTCTTGCGGTCGTAGAAGCGTCGGCATGGTTCATCGTAGCGGCAGGCGAAGTGCGCGGCTTCGACGAAGGCCCAGGCCAGATATTTGTTGCCGCACTTGCGGTTGTTCTCGCCCTTCTTCTTGCCGTTGCTCTGGCGGAGACTTTTCACGCAGCGGCAATAGCTGGCGAAGTTCCCGGCCTCGGCGAAGCGTTTGGCGTCGCCAGTTTCCAGCGCGATGGTCAGACCGAGAATCTTGCCGATGCCGGGCAGTTCCTGCAGCCGTTGGTAAGTGGGCCATTTCCCGGCAACCCCCAGAATGTGTTGCTCCAGCTTGGTGATCGAGCCGGTGACGTGGCCCATCAGGGTGATCTGCTCGCCGCTGAGGAGTTGATCCGCCGCGGCCGTGAAGCGGGCCTGGGCTTCCTCGGGTTTCATCGCCTTCACGCGGGCCAAGGGCACGTGCTGGCCAAGGGTGCGTTCATTGAGGCTCTTGAAGCTTAAGATCAGCGTGGTGCGCTGGCGCACCAGCAGCAGCCGGCGGCGCAGGAGATCGCGCACCGGGCGGATCTTGCGGTCCGCAATGTGGCCGGTGGGCAGGAGGTTCAAGCGCAGGAGTTCGGCCAGGAAGTAGGCGTCGGAGACGTCATCGGTGTGTTTCTTTCCGTTGTAGGGCTGCATCGCGGCGGGGTTGGCCAGGACGACGTGGTAGCCGTGATCCTGGAGACCGTCCACGAGCCAATACCAGTTGAAGGTGGATTCGATGGCGACGGTGGCGATCCGATCCTTGTAGGGATCGAGCAGCTGCAGGATGGCAGATAACTCGCAGGGGAGTTTCTTGTGGACGAGGCGCTGGCCGCTTTCATCCATGAGGCCGCAGAGGGCGTTGTTGCTGTGCAGGTCAATTCCGACCATGATCTTCATTGTGGTTCTCCGGTGGGTTGAGGGTTTGAGTTTCCTATCACACCTCAAACTAACCACCCGCCTGCCGGATAACCACGTTTCACTCAAGCGCCAGCTCACGCTTAATGCTCTACAGTTTTGATCACTCATCTCATTTTTTGCGCACACTGCCCGGCATCGCCCCGCAATTACGAGTTCAGCCCGCGCGGGGCGGCTGGGTTGATGTCGCGCATGCTGCGGTATCACATCCCGCTGGTCAGTGCCTTTCGGCAATCTGGGTCGTCGCATCCACCGTGGGATTCTCCACTTTTTGCCGGCCACCGCCCGGCCAGACGATCTCGACCTCGTCCGGGTTGGCGGCGGCGCCCAGGCCAA
>CAYHDD010000771.1:0-1933 GCA_964355195.1 uncultured Rhodoferax sp.
CGCAACCGGTCACGATCGACCGGAATCACCGGTCACGATCGCCGGAATACGCACACCATCAGGTCGAACATCGCAGCTTGCAGCTTGTGACCGTATGACATCACCATCAAACAGGCTTCCCGCCGTGGAAAAACGTAACCCGCCGTTTTAGTGTCTTTGAACTGTTTGGCGCGGACTCCCAAGACTTTGGACACCTTCGTGACAAAGTGGTCATGCCGTAACCTCGGCTCGCTCGCGTCACGGAGGCCGTTGAGCATCTCAACGAGCTCCAAACTGCTAACTGACCTTCTCCTGTAGAGGGCATTCAAATCTTCCATTGCGGCGATACTACATCAAGCCGGTACACCTTTTTTGTGTATCTGAACGCGCGGTGTGGCCACTAATAAGCAGCCGAGGACCTGGGTGCCGTTGGCACCATCAGGGCAAACAGCCAATACGTCAGAATGAAATCTGTCGCCTTCGCCGCCTGGCTCGCCGCCGTGAAAATGGCGCGCTTGTCATTCTTGAGTACCCGCAGCCAGCAATTCACATAGTCGGCACCCGAATGAAACGCCGCCGCAATCGCGTCCCGTGCGAACGCAATAACCGATGGTACGAGCGTTACCAGCAGGGCGGCTATTTCTGCCTTCCGCGCGCACTGCTCTTCAGTATCGTGGATTACGTCGATAACGCAACGCTGCGTTTGCCATGAAGGTGCTCCAGAAGTTAGTTCAAGAGACCCCCTCGCTGCAGCAAGGTGGCGCGCACTTGGGTGCTACACCAACTGCTACACCAAAGGGGTTTCGGTGTAGCACAATCGAACGAAAAAGGTGTAGCAGTTGAAATGAAAAAACCGTTATAAATCAACGACTTATAACGGCTCTTCAAGGTTTTGGCGTAAATATTCGGTGAACCCGTAGGCACCTACTGGCAGAGTTCAGCGGCAAAGTTTTTGCGCAGCGGATACAGCCAGATGTCCTTGGTCGGGATCAGCCTCTTGTGGCTGATGGATTTCTTGCCTCGACCGGCAGTACGTCCTACCTTGATCCAATTGGCCGCCTTGTAGCAAGTGCCCTTGTGGCGTTCATATTCCACAAAGGTCTCCAGCAACACGGGACGAAAGCCGTATCGATCCAGCCAGTCCTTGGGTAGCTGGCGAGCGGCCAAGGCGAGAATTTTTGACGCCAACCCTTTGGACTCGATCCAGGGCAGGACCAGAAAGCGGGCGTTATTGACCACGAGCTGCAAGTTCTTCTGCCGCTGCGCTTCGCTCCAGCCGATAAACTTCTCACGGTCCTTGAGTTTCCAGGCACAGGCACAGAAGCTGATACAGGCCACCAGCTGTTCACCGGCAAAGACGTTGTAGCGAATCTGGCTGCCTGACATGGGCGTGTAGCCCAGGTAGTGGTAGCGCGCGATATATTCATTCCACAGTCGGGATGCGGGCGTGCCGCTGACCACCTGCAGAGTGATGCGCGGGAGTTCGTGCACAGGCTGTCTGATGGGGGTTTGGGCATCGCTGGCTGGCGTGGGCGCAAAGTGGGCGCGTCGGCGCACCACACGAATTTGCGAGGGCGGCAGCGTGATGAGCCCATCGGCTTGCATGCGCAGCAAGGCCACGCGGCACGTCATGTCCTTCAGGTCACCATTGGGCTTGGTCCAACCCCACAACTCACAGAGTTTGCGTGATAGTGCTGAGCGTTGAAGCTTTGGGTCCTGTGCAATCAAATCGCCAATGGTCTGGATATCGAGTTGGCTGAACTCGCGGGCGCAGTAAATGCTCATGAATGCAGCGCCTCTGCGCTGGAGGGGCAACTTCGCATGTGTGCCAGACGCTTGGCATCCATCTGCCAGGGAAGAAAGGCGTTGATGTCCAGCGGTGGCTGATTGCCATTGTCGGCACAGGCCTGCAAGTAGGCTCCCAGCCAAGTCCGAGCGTTCAGGCCCCAAAGCT
>CAYHDD010000772.1:0-1933 GCA_964355195.1 uncultured Rhodoferax sp.
CGTCCAATTCGGCAACGGCCAACGCAGCGCCAAGACGGGTGAAGAAGTTTTCAAGGTGCAGTGCTCCGCTTGTCATAGCGCCGGATTGGTTGGCGCCCCCAAGTTTGGTGACGCTACTGCTTGGGCACCACGCATCAAGTCCGGCTATGAGGCACTGCTGAACTCAGCGCTAAAGGGCAAAAATGCCATGGCGCCGCAAGGCGGGGGGGCCTTTGACACGACCGAAATTGGCCGTGCCGTGGTGTACATGTCAAACGCCGCTGGCGCCAAGTTTGAAGAACCCAAAGCACCGGCAGCACCGGGCGCCGCGGCTGCGGCAAGAAAGTAGCTCAGCCACTGTGCGCCTGCGGGCTGATCACATAGCCAAAGCACGCGGCCAGGTCTGCCCGCAGCATTTCATGCGGTTGCCAAAGGCCCTTCTCGACCGCAAGAGCGGCAAGCCCCATGTCCATGCTGTGGATGAGCCCGAAGCCGATGTCGGTCGCCAGATACAAACATCCTTGTTCGTCCAGCACGCAGGACTGCACTTGGGCTGATCTGTCAAGGTGGTCTTGAACCCGAAGCGGATCATCCAGGCGAAAGATCAACGGCGTCATTTCGAGCTCCACATAGACCCTCTGCGGCCCGTTCTGGAAGAACCACCGCCCATCCGCGTCTGACTCGTAGTTGCGCCGAATGAACTGAATCAGGCCATCGTGTTGCAGTCGCGAGCCCTTGCTCCCCGCCGCGCCACTTGCAAAGGCGCCTCGCGCCTGCGCGCTTTGGTCGCGCAGGTACCAGTTGCCACGTGCATCCAGCCCCAGCCAGCCGTAGCAGGCCGGCACGGCAGGCCATTTGACCAAGGCTTGCTTGACGCTGTCGTCCACCGGCTTCTCGAATGTGTCAGTGCAGCAGGGTCGGCGTTGAGGTGATTTCCTGCGCCTCCTGATCAGCACCCGGGCTGGCATGGTGCGCAACCATGCGCCAGCCCTGCGCGGTCTTGTGATAGACATTGGTGGCGATGACGTAGACCAGGTGCGGCCCCTCATCGGTCAGAACCTCGATGCGCTCGCGGACATTGTGAACACTGCTGGACAGCGACTCAATCTTATGCACCGACTCGGGCCAGGCCCAAATGTTGCCTTTCGAAAACATCGCGTCAAACGCACTGCGGATGGCTGCCAACCCAACCAAACGCGGCCCACTCGGATGAACGCAGACGAGTTCGTCTTCATCAGCCCAGCAAGCCATCAACTTTTCCAAGTCGGCGCTCTGCAGGGCCTCGTAGAATGCGGCCTCCACATCATCGGCAGTGCCACCGACGTTGACAGTTTGTCTTTTTGCTTTTGGCAGGGTGACTACTTCTTCTGACGGTACTTGCGCAGTGCCGCAATCTGCGCCGCCATCACCGCCAGCTCGGACGCCGCCTTGGCCAGGTCCAGATCGGTCTTGGCGTTCTTGATCGCCTCTTCGGCAGCCATTTTGGCTTCGTTGGCTTTCTCGTCGTCCAGGTCCTTGCCACGAATCGCCGTATCTGACAGGACGGTGACGCACTTCGGCTGCACTTCCAGAATTCCTCCGGCCACGAATATGAACTCCTCGCTGCCATCGGCCATTTCGATGCGCACCGAACCCGCCTTGATGCGCGTGATCAGCGGTGTGTGACGCGGGTAAATGCCAAGTTCACCGGCCTCGCCCGGCAAGGCCACAAAGCGCGCCTCACCCGAGAAGATGGACTCTTCGGCACTGACCACATCAACGTGGATGGTGTTCATATTAGACTTTCTTGGCTTTCTCGAAAGCTTCGTCTATCGAGCCAACCATGTAGAACGCCTGCTCCGGCAGATGGTCACACTCACCAGCCACAATCATCTTGAAGCCGCGAATCGTCTCGGCCAGGCTAACGTATTTGCCCGGTGTGCCGGTAAACACTTCAGCCACGTGGAAGGGCTGT
>CAYHDD010000773.1:0-1932 GCA_964355195.1 uncultured Rhodoferax sp.
CGGCCCCGCCCAGTCTGTCGCTCTAGGCCCTTGAGGTGGCCCTGGCAGTCTGCCATGTGGGTGCCTGCGCTTTACGTTTTCACCGGTTTATGACCAGTCCACTGCCGGAAATAGAAACGTCTGCTCTGTCGCAGTCGGGCCCTTGCCTTTGAGTGCCGCATGGGCAGTCTCCATCCCACGCTGCAACGCCAGCGCCAAAGGCTCGCGCTCTGTGTCAATGGCCAATTGGGGGAGCAGTGCCAGTCCCGACTTGAAGTTTTCGATGGCTTCCAGGTAGGTCGATCGGTCAACAGCGATTTGGCCGGCTTTGAGCCAATAGTCGATCGCCTGGCGCGTCCTGCCAGCTTCGGACAAGTGGCGTGCCAGCAGTTCCGGGCGGGTGCTCACCAGTTCAGAGAAATCGCTTTGCAAAACCTGCGCAATCCGTTGATGCGCTGCCTGTCGATCCGCCTTGATTTGCGATTCATAGGCTGCCTCATGGATCAAGGCGTGCTTGAATTTTCGTTCAGCCCCACGGCCTTCGACTATCAGCCCCGCCGCGACCAGTGTGCTCAATGTGCTGGCCAGTGATTCAGCGCCATGCGGAAAAACCTTTGCCAGCAAATTCAGATCAAACTTGCGCCCGAGCGCCGAAGCCAGTTGCGCCGTGTATTTCGCCTCGCCCACGTGGTCCAGTCGTGCTGCCAGCAAATCGTGCAGCGTGTCTGGAATGCTGACCATTTGATCGAGTCTGACCAGCGTGGCCATCCTGGCGATCTCTTCAGCAAACAGGGGCACGCCATCGGCGCGCGCCACGATGCGCTGGCGCGTCGCGTACGCAATGTCCGAGCCAAGCCATCCCAGGATGGCCTCAATCTCGATGGCAGTCAGCGGCTGCAAGTTGATCGTGGTTACCGACGTATCAGGCCAGGGCGCGCAGAAGTCAGCGCGTGCCGTCATCGCCAAGAGAATGTTGCTTGCGGTTTTTCTACCCATGAACTCGATCAGAAGTTCCCGCGTGGATGGGTCTATCCAATGGGCGTCTTCCAGCAGCAGCAGGGTTGGCTGCCGGCTCGCCAGTTCTTGCAAGAAGCTCAACAGGATGGCGTTGGTTTGCGTCTTTCGAGTGTCGGCCGAGGGAGCCGGCGCAAGTCCAGCCGCTGGCAAGAAAAGCAACTCGGAGATCAGGGGTGCCGCTGTTGCGGCCGATGCCGGGTAATGCGCGTTCAGATACTGAAGAATCTTGACTGACTTGAGTTCGGGCACATCGCCCACCTCGAATCCGAACTGGGCCTCCAGCATGGCGATGAGAGGCTGAAACGGCGATTGCGAGAACTCCGGAAAACATCGCATTTCACGCAGCGCGTGTGGCGTGCCCGTCAGCCGCTCCTTCATGGCGTGCAAGAGGCGCGACTTGCCGATGCCGGCGTCGCCCTGAATCAGCACCACACGGCTCGCCCCTTGGACGATCTCTTGCCATAAGCCCATTAGCTGGGCGAGCTCGGCGCTGCGCCCGACCAGTGGGGTTAACTGTCCGGTCGCATCCAGGCGGGTGCGCGCGCCGCTTTCCTTGAGCACCTTGAAAGCGCCCTGCTCGTGGGCCCGACGGCGTGCCGGCAAACCGTCCAGGCTGCTACTGTCAAAGTAGCCGCCCACCAGGCGCTGTGTCTCCTCACTGATGACGGTCTGCCCGGCGCCTGCGAGCTGGCGGATCTGGATGGCTATTTTGGAGGTCCGCCCGCCGCTGTCTGGCAGATTGGAATCGACGCTGGTAATGATCAGGCCGGTGTGAATGCCCACGCGAATGTCAATGCCGTGCGCAGCGTCACGGGTAGCGGCCAGCGCCGCCAGCACCGCGCGCCGGGCGGCATCTTCTTGCGCTTTGGGGTAACCAAAATAAGCCAGCAGTCCACCGCCGTAGGCTTGCACAATGTGCCCGCCATGCTGCGCGAT
>CAYHDD010000774.1:0-1929 GCA_964355195.1 uncultured Rhodoferax sp.
CGAATGCCGCCTTCGTTTTTGGTTCAGAGTTGAAAGCGCTGCGTGCCTACCCCGGCTTTGCCAACCCGGTAAGCCGCGAGGCACTGGCGCTCTACATGCGCTTTACCTGTGTGCCGGCGCCTTACAGCATTTACCAGAACATCTTCAAGCTTGAGCCGGGTTGTGTGCTGTCAATCAGCGCCGCTTTGCTGCAATCTGCGCCTTCCATGCTGGCGGCGCCGACACAGCCCTTGCGGCCACCGGCTACGCAGGGTGCTTTGACGCTGCGGCGCTGGTGGTCGCTGGCAGAGGTGGTTCAAACCGGCGCGCAAAACCAGATCACCGACGAAGCCCAGGCGCTCGCCGCGCTGGAGCAACGCCTGAAAGACGCCGTGCGTCTGCAGTCGCTGGCTGATGTGCCGCTGGGTGCGTTTTTGTCCGGCGGTGTGGACTCTTCAACCATTGTGGCGTTGATGCAGCAGCAATCAACACAAGCCATCAAGACCTTTACCGTGGGTTTTGAGGAGGCCGGCTTTGACGAGTCGCCGCACGCACGTGCCGTGGCCAAGCACTTGGGCACCGAACATTCAGAACTGTTTGTAACTGCGGCCGAAGCACAGGCAGTGATTCCACAGTTGCCCGCCATGTACGACGAGCCCTTTGCCGATTCGTCACAAATCCCTACCCACCTGGTGTGCAAAGCAGCACGCCAGCAGGGCACGGTGGCTCTGTCGGGCGACGCGGGTGACGAACTCTTTGGTGGTTACAACCGTTACTTTTGGGGGCCGCGCATTTGGAATCGTCTGGCCTGGTTGCCCTACCCGGCACGCCAGGCGCTGGGTGCTGCCATGCGCGCCGTACCCATAGCAGGCTGGGATGCCCTGAGCCGCCCGGTCAACGCCATGCTGGCTGGCACGCAAGGCATTGTTCGGGCTGGCGACAAGGCGCACAAACTTGCTGCTGGTTTAACCGGCGTGCGCGATTTGGATGACCTGTACCGCAGTCTGGTGTCTGAATGGCAAGACCCGGCGCAGGTGGTCAAGGGGGATGGATTGCCGCACCCTACCCCACGCAGCCTGCTCGATGACCCGCTTCCCACACACGGCGCAGACCAGCACCAGTTGCGCATGATGTACCGCGACAGCACCACTTACCTGCCGGACGACATTTTGTGTAAGGTAGACCGCGCCGCCATGGCCATCAGCCTGGAAACACGCGTGCCCTTTCTGGACCACCGCGTCGCCGAGCTGGCCTGGCAGCTACCCTTGCACATGAAAATTCGCGGTAACGAAGGCAAATGGGCACTGCGCCAGGTGCTCTACAAGTACGTGCCGCGTGCGTTGATTGAGCGCCCCAAGACCGGCTTTGGCATTCCAGTGGGGCAATGGCTGCGCGGCCCGCTGCGCGACTGGGCCGAGGCCCTTTTGAGTGAGGAGCGTTTGCAGCGTGAAGGCTACTTTCATCCGGCCCCGATTCGCACCAAGTGGGCCCAACACCAAAGCGGCCAGCGCGACCATACCGCCGGCCTGTGGACCGTGCTGATGTTCCAGGCCTGGCTGGAAAATGCCGAAAGCCCGCGTTGAAGATTCTGATATCTGTCAACACTGCCTGGAATCTGGTCAATTTCCGCGCCGGTCTGATCTGCGCCTTGGTGGCGCACGGTCATGAAGTAATTGCCGCCGCACCGGATGACGTCTATGCGCCGCGTCTGGCTGCACTGGGGTGTCGTTTTCTGCCGTTGCCAATGCATAACGGCGGCACGCATCCTGGGCGTGATGCATTGCTGTTTTGGCGATACTTGCGCTTGTTGGCGCGTGAACGCCCCGATGTTTTTTTAGGCTACACGGTCAAGCCCAACGTGTATGGCTCTTTGGCGGCGCGCTTGCTGGGCATACCGGTTATCAACAACATTGCCGGTCTTGGCGCGGTTTTTATCAAAGCCGGTTGGCT
>CAYHDD010000775.1:0-1926 GCA_964355195.1 uncultured Rhodoferax sp.
AGGTTGGGTGATAGACCCAGTTGTTCGGCGGCGACTTTTTGCATGCCACCAAACAAGACGTTGGAGGCGGTATCTGACCCGGTCATGGCGACACCAATCCAGCCCATCAGCGTGCCAAAGAAGGGATAAAAGACGCCGGTGTTTGCGAAGGCCAGTCCCAGGGTGGTATCCGTACCTGAAAAACGCGTCAGCGTTCCCAGACCCAGCATCAGTACGATGGTCATCAGCGAGTAACGCACCAACCAGAAAGTACGGCCGAAAGTACGCACAATTTCCATCGGCTTGTACTTCATGATCAGTGCGCCAATGATGGCCGCCAGCAGAATGCCGGTGCCGGTGGCCGATAGCAGGTTGAGCACATAAACCGCAGCCTCGGGATGTGGCTTGGGCACCACGGGTGGCATCTTCATGATGAGGTTGTGCAGTCCTTCCATGACGAACTTGGGGGCGAAGAGGTTGTTCAGAAAGGTCTTGACAGGCGGCAGGCCCCAGACAAACACAAACACGGTCAGGATAGCCCAGGGTGTCCAGGCCTGGACCAACTGCTGGCGCGAGTATTTCTCGATCGGGGTCGGCGCTTTGGCTTCGCCACTGTCAGTCTCGTGGCCCTTCAGGTTAGGAGACGTCCAGATTGTCTTGGGTTGCCAAACGCGCAGAAACAGGATCAGAGAAACCATCGACACAATCGCGGCAATGATGTCCACCAGTTCCGGGCCAATGAAGTTGGAAACGAGGTACTGGGGAATGGCAAACGACAGACCGGTGACCAGAATGGCAGGCCAGATTTCCATCATCGCCTTGCGCCCGGCAAAGGCCCAGATCAGCCAGAACGGCACCAACAACGAGAAGAACGGTAGTTGACGACCGATCATCGCGGTGACTTCCATCAGGATCAGGTCATAGCCGTGAACTTTGGCCAGCGTGATGACAGGCGTGCCCAGCGCGCCGAACGCGACGGGTGCGGTGTTGGCGATCAGGCTCAGGCCGGAGGCTGCGAGTGGCGAGAAGCCAAGGCCAATCAAAATACCTGCGGTCACCGCCACCGGTGTGCCAAAGCCAGCGGCGCCTTCAAAGAAGGCACCGAAGCAAAAGGCAATCAGCAGCAATTGCAGGCGACGGTCATCAGTGATGCCTGATAGTGACGCTTGCAGTATTTTGAAACTGCCGTTTTGCTCAGCCAGTTGCTGCAAGAAAATGATGTTCAGCACAATCCAGCCAATCGGCAGCAGTCCGGTAAATCCGCCTTACATGGCTGCCGTGCCCGCCATTCCAAGGGGCATGCCATAGGCAAAAACCGCCACCACAACGGCGGCGAGCAAGCCCATCCCGGCCGCAATGTGGGCTTTGATGTGCATGAAGCCCAGCGCCACCAACATCACCACCACGGGGATGGCGGCCAGCAGGGTGGAAATGACCATATTCCCAAATGGGTCGTAAACCTGGTTCCAAATCATGAAAAATCTCCTCAAGTTAAAAATATTTGTGGCAAACGCCAACCGTTGTCCATGGTGGCTGTTGCGTCAGCCTGTGTTTGGAGCGTTCAACATTGCATAGGCACGTCCTCGCGGCTGCACTCTTCCAGGAGGTAGGCGATGGAGCGGTAGGGGCGACCCGTTTCGGCGGTCAGTCCTATTTCGCAGGTGCGGTTGGTGGACACTCCTTCGCAGCAATTCCTGGGTAGCGTGTCATGCAGCTTGCGCAGCGCGTGCGCGTTGAGTTCGGGGACGACGAAGCCACGGTCGCCGCCAAAGCCGCAACAGGTGACTTCGGCCGGCTCGACTATTTCTGTCACGCAGGTTTCGAGCACAGCGCGCAATTTGGCGTCGGACGACGTGCGGCGTACGCTGCAATTGATGTGCAGTGCAATCGGCCCGGGTTTGCGCTGGATCCGAAGACGCGGCAACAGCGCATCGTGTGCAAACTCAT
>CAYHDD010000776.1:0-1903 GCA_964355195.1 uncultured Rhodoferax sp.
TATGGTGATGAGGTTTTTGACGGCCATGGTGGTGTCATTCGCTATTTTTCCTCAAACGGCATTCGCAAGATGGAGCGCGACATGGGCAAAGCACCCGTAAAGCGGTTGTCAGAGTTCTTGCGCTGCTACCTGGTGGAGAGCAGTAGTAACGGCGCCATCATCACCGTGGGCAAGCGCTATCCGAACAAACACATTTGGCGGCATTGAGGCGATTGGAACTGGTGCTGGAAGCCGATCCAGATGCAATTGGGTACTATCGCGCGATCGCCCGAGTCAAAATTTGGAAAGAGAGCAGGGCTTGCAACATGAATCAGCGGCGTCCTAATTTTGACCCGCCGCAACGCGGAGCACGCTGGTTGCGCCTACCTCTACTGGCGCTTGGTCTTGCCGCGCTATGTCAGGTCCCTGCGGCGCAGTCCGGCGAAAGCGCCCCGCCGCTGTGGCAGGAGGTGCGCCCCGGCTTGTCGTATTCCGTTCAGGAGTTTCCGGCCAGCACCCCGGACATGACGCATCGCCTGCACTGGTTGCGCATCGACTTGCAACAAGTCGATCTGGAAGTAACGCTCAGCCCACAGCAGTGTTCCGGCCTGCGCCTGACCGACCTGGACCACCACGCGAGAGTGCTGGCCAGCATCAACGCATCCTTCTTCTCGCGCGACTTCCTGCCCCGTGGCCACACCGTCTCCAACCACCTACCCTGGAGCGGTGTCTACCGCCTGCCTGAAAGCCCCCTGCTCAGTTGCAGCAGTGAGCGCAAATGCGAGGTGCAACACAAGCCGCCCGAGCAGGCAGCACCCGATTGGCGCAACGTGGCCGGCGGCGTGCACTCGTTGTTGACCGCTGGCGTGGCGCGCAGTCAGCAAGACGATGCGCGCTGCGGCGCCTTTTGCCTCACGCCCCACCCGCGCACGGCCATCGGCCTGGACGCCAGCGGGCGCTGGCTATTCTGGCTGGCCGCCGAGGGACGCCAGAAGACCATCACGGGCCTCAGCCTGTACCACACGGCGCAATTGATGCAGGCCGCAGGCGTTGCCGAGGCCATTAATTTTGACGGCGGCGGCAGCACCGACATGCATGTCCTGGGCCAAGCCAAAGTGGCACGCCCGGACAACGAACCCCTGCCACGGCGCATCGCCAATGCCTGGCTGATCTTGTTGCACTCCGACAGCGCGGCGCATGGCAAAATCGAGCCTCTTTGCGCCACTGGCGAAAGCACTGAGCCATTACGCCCTTGAGCCGCCATTCCTCCTCTTCCAAACCCTGAACACCATGTCTATTTTCGAAATCGAAGGCGGTGTGCCCCTGCACGGCACCGTCCGCGCGTCGGGCAACAAGAACGCCATCCTGCCGATGATTGCCGCCTGCATCCTGACCGACCAGGAGATGATTCTGGACAACGTGCCCGACATCGTCGACGTGCGCCACATGCTGGAGGTCATTACCGAACTGGGTGGCCGCGTTGAACGCTGCGGCGAGCGCGTCAGCATCCATGTGGCGCAACTCAAAAGCAGCGAAATTGGCCGCGAACTGTGCAACAAGGTGCGTACCTCGATTCTTTGCGTGGCGCCTTTGCTGCACCGCACCGGCAAAGCCCGCTTGTTTCCGCCCGGCGGCGACGTGATCGGTCGGCGCCGCCTCGACACGCATTTCTACGGCCTGCAAAAGCTCGGCGCCACGGTGACCTTGGACGACAGCTACGACTTTTCAGTAACGCACGCACTGACCGCCTCCGACCTTTTCTTTGACGAACCCTCGGTGACCGGCACCGAGCACATTTTGATGGCCGCCGTGGTCAGCGCCGGTCACACCCTGATTCGCAATGCCGCCAGCGAGCCGCACGTGCAGGATCTGGCGCACATGCTCAACGCCATGGGCGCCAAAATCAGCGGCATCGGCACCAATC
>CAYHDD010000777.1:0-1898 GCA_964355195.1 uncultured Rhodoferax sp.
TTTGAGAACCTGGTCGCGACGGGAGGCTCGATCAGGCTTTGCCTTTTCTGGGTGCCGATGCCGCGCTCGCGGGCTTCTTCGGACGAGGGGGTGACTTGACGACCAGCTCCGCAGACCCATCGAGTTTCTTGGCCTTGGCCGGTTTGCCCCTGTTCTTCGTGGCCGGCGCCACCGTGGCGGGCTTGGACGCCGTGTTCGCAGCGCGGTCTTTGGACTCTTGCAGCAAACGCGCCTTTTCCAGCGCATTGGCGGTTCTGGTGTCGCGCTGGGTTGCCAAGTCGGTCTGCGCCTTCTGGGCGCCGGTTCTTGTATCACGGGTGTCAACCTCGACCGCCCCTGGGCAGGGCGTCTGGCTGTAGCTGTTGCCACAGCGGTAGGTGACTTGCGCTGAAGCGGCCAGGGCGGCCACACTCAGAGTCAAAGGCAACAAGGCTTTCCAACTGTAACTTAGCAGTCTGCCGGACTTTGCACGCGGGATGCGTTGGAGCCAAACGGGGATGGATGCAAGGCGCAGCGCGCAGGCAATGGCGAGCCCATTGCCAAGCGCGGCAACGCCGCAGACGCCCCGTTTGGCTCCAACCCTTCGGGCCGGGGGTGAATTCGGCGCATCGCGGCGTTGCACCTCCTTGCTTGGGGCTCGCCCAAGCTTCGTCGGCGCGCCTAGCGCTGCATCCGAATTGACCCCCGGCGCACCCACGTGCAAAGTCCGACAGACTACTATCATGGCTGTCTCCCGTTTCAGTCGGAGTTTACAGCGACGGCGGGGCTTCCGGTCGGGGCGGTTTGGGCCGGGGTGGTTTGCTGGTGTGGATCAGCAGCGTGGCCTTGTCCATCTCGCCGCGCAGCAACTGCGGCAGGGCCTTCAGCGCTCGCTCAATGCTTTGGTCGATGGCCACGCGGTGGTCGAGCGAGGGCTTCTTCAGTACCCAGTTGATGACTTCAGCCTTGTCGACCGGACGGCCGATGCCCAGGCGCAGGCGCCAGTAGTCGTCGGTGCCGAGTTGCGCGTGAATGTCACGCAAACCATTGTGGCCGGCATGGCTGCCGCCAAGCTTGAGCTTGGCCTCGCCCGCCACGATGTCGAGCTCATCGTGTGCCACCAGTATTTCATCCGGCGCGATTTTGAAAAAGCGAGCCAGAGCGGCAACTGACTTGCCGCACAAATTCATGAAGGTCTGGGGTTTGAGCAGCCAGACGGTCTGCCCGTCGACGGTGGTGCGCGCAACCAAGCCATGGTAGCTGCGGTCCATTACCAGCGGTGCCTTGAGAAGATGGGCGACTTCATCGAGCCACCAGAACCCTGCGTTGTGACGCGTTGATTCGTATTCGGGGCCAGGGTTGCCAAGCCCGACAAGCAGCTTGATCATGAGCTAAATGGCCCACCGGGGTGGGCCATTTGAACTTACTTCTTCTTCGCAGCCGGGGCCTTGGCAGCTGGTGCCTTGGCAGCCGGAGCTGCCTTGGCCGCTACGGGCGCAGGCGCTGCTGCCGGGTCGGCGGCAGCGGCCGCTGCTTCGGGCTCCGCTGCGCCAATGACGACCACCGACACCAGAACCGGATCGTTCTTGCCGTGGGTGACCACGCTCACGCCCTTGGGCAAAACAACATCGCTCAGATGCAAGGACATACCCTTCTTCAGGCCGCTCAAATCAACGGCGATGAACTCGGGCAGGTCGGCTGGCAAACACATCACTTCAATTTCAGCCACGATGTGGTTGGCGATGCAGCCTTCAGTCTTGACTGCTTGTGAATTTTCGTCACCGCTGTAATGCAGTGGCACCTTCATGTGCAGTTTGGTGTTGGCGTCAACGCGCTGGAAGTCGACATGCAGGATGAGCTGTTTGTAAGGGTGCATCTGCACATCACGCAACAGAACCTGTTGTTCCTTGCCAGTCATT
>CAYHDD010000778.1:0-1891 GCA_964355195.1 uncultured Rhodoferax sp.
GAGCACACCGGCCAGAATGTCGGTGAGCAGCTTGCCCGAGGCAATCGTGCCGTAGCCCCCCACTGAATGAAATCGGACCCGAAAGCCGGCCTCGGGCAGCAAGCGCGGATTTTCCTCGGTCTGCAGGGCCATGGCCTCGGTTTCAGGATAAGCTGCCTTCAGCCGCGACAGGTGTTCAGCCACGCGCGGCGAGGCGCTGTCCGAGAAAAACTGCGAACCCAGGTAAATCAGAGGCGCCGAGCCACCGTTTTGCATGGTCTTGAAGGCTGCAATCAGATGGCGCGGTTGCAGGTCATGCCCGCCCAGACCAAAGATGGCGGTGGTCAACACCGGGCTGTCGGCCAGCGCCGGGATATCGGCGTGGCGCATTTGCTTGAAATTCTCGCGCGCCTTGAACAGGGCTTGAGTGACCAGACTGGTCAGCGCCGTCTGATCCGAGCGCTCCAGCACCATCACCGCCTTCTTGCCCTGAATCGCCGCCACCAGTTCGGCTTCGGGGAAAGGTTGCAGCAGCTTGACCGCCACCAGCCCAACTCGTTGGCCCTGCCCGCGCAGATGGGTCACCACGGCTTCGACGTCATCGGTCACCGAACCCAGACCGATCATCACAGCCTCGGCATCCTCGCACATGAAGGTCTGCACCGGCTGGTACTGACGCCCGGTCAGCTCGGCATACTCGGCCATGGCCTGGCGCACCATCGTCGGTACCGCGCTGACAAAGTGGGTGCGGTGATCGACCGAGCCGGCCTGGAAATCAGGCTGATTCTGCACCGCGCCGGTGAGCCCGGGGTTGTGCACATCCACCAGCGCCGGAACCCGTTGGCGCGTGCCCTTCTCCGACGCATTGAGCCATTGACGACGCCACTGGCCGTGCAGCTCGGGCGGCAGCCAGGCCAGCGTCCGTTCTATCAGCTCACCGCCTTGATCGGTCTCGATGGCCGCTGCCTGGGCCGTCAGAAAGTCCAGCAGAGCGACGCGCTGCGGTGCTGCCAGATCGGCCTGGCGGCGCTCCAAATAGCGCTGCAACTGGGCAACCCGCCCTTTGGCGCCGTAGAGCATCTCCTGCGCCAGCGTGGGCGACTTGATGCGCCCGGCCGGATCTCCCAGGTATTCAGCCAGTAATGCGGGCTCTGGCAGGAGGGCTTCGCTCATCATGTGGCTGGTGGCGAAGCCGTCCATGGCGTTGGCCACCGGGATCAGCGAGAGCGAAGCGACGCGGTAAGAAATGGCCGCCAGGTCCGCCGCTTCCTGCGGGTTGGCGCCGAACAAAATCGTGTAGCCGGACGAAAGCAGCGCATAAACATCGTCATGCCCGGCCATCACGTTGAGCGAGTGCTTGGAAACCACCCGTGCGGCAACTTGCAGAACGAAGCCGCCAACCTTCTTGCCCACGGTCACGTAATGCGACTCCAGTGCGTACAGAATGCCCTGACTCGACGAGGCGTTGGAGATGAACTGGCCACCAGTCAGCGCCGCACCGAGGGCACCGCTCTGCGCCGAATGTTCCCCCTCTGGTTCGAAGAAGAACGGGTGCTTGCCCCAGACGTTGACGCCGCCATCGGCACGAAAGCTCTCGTAGATTTCAGCAATCTCGGTCGAAGGTGTGATGGGGTAGCCGATGACACCGCCGCAGACATGGCTCATGACATGGGCAACTGCACCATTACCGTGAATAACGTGGGGAAGGCCGGGATATTTCGCTGTCTTGACGTTCATCGTGCGCACCCATAAAGTAATCGGTTGATCACCGGGCCCACTCTGGATGAACTCACAGCTTGGTCGAACGCTTTCCGGCCACAGACAGGCAAGCGGCTAGGCACTCACCCCAAATGGGCAAACGAGAAGCTGCGCTCCTCGTATGTTGGTGCGTGAATACTAGCACCACTATGTG
>CAYHDD010000779.1:0-1891 GCA_964355195.1 uncultured Rhodoferax sp.
TGCTGGGTCATCCGCTTGAGAAGGTGGTGAACCGCGAGGCGATGGCCAATCCAGCGAGTCTGGACTGGTATGTGGAGCTGGCTCGATCACGCCAGTGATCTTCACCGCGAGAGCCCTTTCTCCGGGTCAGACACCCGTACAAACCCCGATGAAATTTGTGGCACGGAAATGGCTTGACTCACTAGAATAACCTGACCAATTGGTTGGTTTCCGGCTGTTTCGCATTGTTTGGGTGCGTCACATCCTGTTTTGGCGCATCAGTTTGCAGCGCATGTTTCGTTGACGAGCGAGTGTCCTCCGAAGGTGTGATCGGGAGCGCGAGTTCGCCCTTGATCGAGTAAGTTTCCAACAACTAACCGGAGATAGGAATGAGTTCACTGGCAGGCGACAACCCCCTTATCAACGACGACCTGAAACCGACTACCGAAGCGCAACGTCACTGGCGAGCCAGTGATTTTGCGGCGCTGTGGGTTGGCATGGTGGTCTGTGTACCAACCTACACCATGGCCAGCAGCATGCTGGACCAGGGCTTCACCTGGCAGATGGCAATCTGGCTGGTGTTCCTGGCCAACTGCATTGTGCTGGTTCCCATGCTGCTACTTGGTCGATCGGGCACCCGCTATGGCATTCCCTTTCCGGTATTGGCGCGCGCCTCCTTTGGCGTCAAGGGCGCCAATCTGCCCGCTGTCCTGCGCGGCCTGGTAGCCTGTGGCTGGTTTTCGATCAATTGTTATTTCGGTGCCTTGGCCCTGCACGGGTTTTTCAATGTCATCGGCATGGGCTTGGCGGGTCCGGCCCAGGGTGAGTTCATCAGCAACTCGCAGCTGGTTTGCTTCTACCTTTTTTGGGCGGTGCACATCTATTACATCTGGAACGGCGTGGAGTCGATCCGCAAGCTTGAAGTGGTTGCTGCCCCATTGATGATTCTGGCGTCCCTGGCATTGGTGGTATGGGCTTTCATGTCGGTACCGTCCGGCAAGTTGCTTGATCTGCCGGCCAAGGTGGTCGCTGGCGGTCCCAATACCTGGGCTGCACTGACCGGACTGGTCGGTTTCTGGGCCACGCTGGCACTTAACATCCCTGACTTCACGCGTTTTGCCAAGAGCAACCGCGACCAGGTGTTGGGACAGGCGGTCGGTTTGCCGATTCCCATGGCGCTGTTTTCCATGGTTGGCATCATTGGTTTCTCTGTTTCCCAAATTTTGTACGGCAAAGCCCAGTTGTTTCCCGATGGTTTACTGTCTCAAATGGGAACTTTTGCATCGGCACTGGGCCTGATCGTCATCTTGTTGGCTAATCTGACCACCAATGTTGCCGCCAATCTGGTTTCTCCTTCCTACGATTTTTCCAACCTGGCTCCCGACAAGATCAGTTTTCGTACTGGCGGTTTGATCGCTGCCGTGATTGGCTTGCTGTTCATGCCCTGGAAATTGCTGGCCACTTCGGGTGGCTACCTGTTCACATGGCTAGGCGGTTACGGTACCTTGCTGGGCGCCATTGCCGGCATTCTGATGGTCGACTACTACCTGGTGCGCAAGGGCGAACTGAAGGTGGACGATCTCTATCGCCGGGGCGGCGCATATGAGTACAGCGGCGGCTGGAACATGCATGCCATCATCGCCTTTGCGCTGGGCGTGCTGCCATGCTTGCCCGGCTACCTTGTCGTGTCCGGAGTGCTGGACAAGGCATCGGTCAACCCAAGCCTGGTCAGCCTTTTTGACTTCGGCTGGTTCTTCAGTCTGGCGGTGTCTGGGGCCTACTATTTCATCACCGCGAAAAAGTCCTGATCTGCACCCGACGCCCTCGTTCGACGAGGAGACGTCAAAAGGCCAGATACGCCAGGCCAACGAGGCGCTCATTCTGGCTGCGGCCGAGCGCGTCTTTGCCGGCG
>CAYHDD010000780.1:0-1889 GCA_964355195.1 uncultured Rhodoferax sp.
TGGTCCGATCGTTGATTCAGACCCGAGATGGGAAATCGCAGCGACCGATAAAATTCTATCGTGGTACGTACCAACGCCAGAGATACCGCGGATGACTTTCGAGCAAAAGATAACTTTGATTTGGGAAAGACAAGTTGAATGATCGGATTAGGTACTTTAGGCGCAAGTTCCCATCGACCGGTGCGTTTGCGCTTTGCCGTCATCCTCTGCGATGATGACGGGCGCCTTTCGGTCGAGTTATCTATTCCGAGAAATTCGTTCTAGCAAGAAAGCAAAGCAAATCGGCGAATCGCACAACGAACATCGGCAAAAACATGATCACCTTTAAGCCCATCGCCGCTAAGATAATTCAACCATAACATGAATACCTTGTCGTAAACTTCTGTCTGGACAACAAAAATATGGAGCCCACCCGTGAAGGCGAAGGCCCGGAAGCTCACTCCCAGCGTTGCAGAAGTCCCCTCCGCCCAGTACCTCTCGCTCATCTGGCAGCATCTCACCGAATCCCTGTGCGAAGAGGTGTTTGCCGCGACGCGCAATCGAGAGCGCCAACGCAAGTGGACGCTCTTCGCTCTGGTGTGGTTCTGGCTTGGATTACTGCAAAGTCGTTTCGGCAGCCAAACCAGGGCATTGCTTGAGGCGCGCGCCGGGCATCCGCTGTTTCCGTTGGTCGACGCTGCACCGGAGGCTTTCTTTCAGAAGATTCAGAATGTGCGCCCGGTATTCTTCCAAAACCTGTTTCGCACTTACACCGCTCGCCTCTATACCGATATCGCGCCACGGTTCCAAGCCGACCTTGGCGTTGACCCGAAGGATTTCCCCGCCATCTTCGCCATTGATGGCTCGCGCCTGGCGAAGGTGGGTCGTCTGCTGAAGGTGGCAAGATCCACGACGAAGGCCATCATTCCGGGCAGCATGGAAGGGGTCTACGATTTGCGGCGCGGGCACCTGCATGAACTGTGTTTTGATCCGGATGGCTGTGTAGCCGAGATCAGTATGTTCCAGAAGGTCTTGGACTCGATCCCCGCGGGATCGCTCCTGGTGAACGATCGCTACTACGCCAAACCCGTGATCTGGCGTGATCTCGGCGCACGCTCGATCTTCATGGTGACGCGCCACAACAAGACCGTGAAGAAGCGCAAGATCGAGGTGCTCTCGAAGGTTCGTGCCGCCACGCTCAGCGTGGATGACTGGATCGTCGATATGGGCGGCAGCCAAAACAGCGACCAGTCCGTGCGGCTGCGTTGGGTGCATGTCTGGAATAGCGATATCGACATCACGCTGCTCACCAACGTGCTCGACCCGAAGCGACTGACGCCAAGGCAACTGCTCGCCTTGTATCGAAATCGCTGGAGTGTGGAGCGCATGTATCTGGCGATGAAGGAGGTGCTGGAATTGAACCACCTGTTTAACTGCTCGCCGGCGGCGGTCGGCCAGCAGGTCTATGCCACCGCCATTCTCTACAACACCCTTCGCGCCACGCAGGCACTGATTGCCGAGCGCGCCGGGATTTCCCCGGAAGCCCTCTCGGTGGACAAGCTCTTTCCCACCTTGATCGATCACTACATCAAGGCGACCTACATGATGGCCGGGGTCCATGAGGTATTGGAACAACTGCGCGCCGAACACCCGCGGCTGCGGGCGCCGCGGATAATGATCGATCACCCGAGCTTACGCATCCGCCTCCAAGACCATCTCCTCGAGAAACGAGCCGAAAAGCGCCGCCGCCGACGTTACTGCCAAGGTCGAAAACACTGGACGTCGTACAACAAGATACCGGGAGCGAAAAAACTGCTGGTGAATTAACTTAGCGGCGATGGCCTTAAAAGGATAAGACATCCAAAGCGTCTCCCACGAGTCTAGCGGACGCTGGGTGCCGCAGTCATTCG
>CAYHDD010000781.1:0-1888 GCA_964355195.1 uncultured Rhodoferax sp.
AAACACCGCGCGATTGACTCAGGAACCCCGGGCGGCTCGGGCGTCGGCCGCCTTTGCCGTAGACGAAGCCTCACAGGCGCTGAGCGGATGCGCTGGGCGCCTTCTACGCGCAATCGCTAGTGTAGTGTCCAATAAATAACTGGATGATTCATTTCTTCGCTTTCCGCTTGCGTGGCAGAGTGCAACCGGGCTGAATACTTTCCAAAGTTTGCCGGCAACGCGAGAGCTTCGCGAGGATCGATTCTACCGTGGCGGTCCATACGAAGGGCTTGGGGGTTTCGTTCCAGGCGAGAAGGAATTCCTCGATGGCCGTTTGCAAGTCTGCGACGCTGGCGAATGAGCCGCGGCGGATTCTCTTGCTGGTTAGTTCGCCAAACCAGCGCTCAACCAGATTCAACCAACTGGAACTGGTGGGTACAAAGTGACAAACAAAACGCGGGTGGCGCTTGAGCCACGTCTGCACGTTGGGATGTTTGTGGGTGCCGTAGTTGTCCATCACCAAATGCAGAGCGACATCGCCGGGGAATTCCGCATCCAGCCTACGCAGGAATTTTAGAAACTCCTGGTGGCGATGGCGCGCGTAGCATTGGCCGATGACTTTGCCTTGCAATACCTCTAGCGCGGCGAACAAACAGGTGGTGCCGTTGCGCTTGTAATCGTGGGTCATTGTGCCCAGACGCCCTTTCTTCATGGGCAGTCCGGGCTGAGTGCGGTCTAACGCCTGAATCTGGGTCTTCTCGTCCACGCACAGCACGAGCGCCTGGTCGGGGGGATTGAGGTACAGCCCCACTACATCGGTGAGCTTCTCCAGAAACCGTGCATCGCGCGAGAGCTTAAAGCTCTTGACCCGGTGCGGCTTCAAATTGTGGCTGCGCCAGATATTGCTGACCGTGGATTTGCTCACGCCCTGAGCTTGCGCCATCTGCCGGCAGCTCCACTGAGTCATGCCCTTGGGCTTGGTCGACAGCGTAGCTTGGACAATCGCCTTGATCTTATTGCGTGAATGGGTGGGCCTACGTCCACGCCCCGCTGCGACCTCCCACAAACCCTTCGGACCCACTTCGCCAAAGCGCGCCCGCCACAGCGCTACGGTCTTCACATCGACCCCCAACTGCATGCCAATCTCCAGATTCGAGCGCCCGGTCGCGGCAGCCAGAACAATTCGGCACCGCAGCGAGACCTGCTGCGGCGTCCCATGGGCCCTCACCCAGCGCTCAAGTCGCTCCCGAGCAGCATCGGCAAGGTTCACAACTGGACTTACTCTGGGCATGCATCAGCATAACAGAAGCCAAATAATAAAGCCAGTTATTTGTTGGACATTACACTAGCAGGTTGCCGGAATTGACCGGCGGCGTGTCGCTCTTGCATGGCATTGCATCTTCGTTGACAGCCAATCAAACAAACCGCATGATCCGACGGCATTTCCAATGGGAAACAGTTGGCGCCGATGCGGATGTTTTGCCCTGCTGCCGACTGGCGACGAAGTCAATCCCATCTTTCGGGTCGTCCGGCTTAACAACCGCCAACGCTTTCAGGAATAGGGGGCAAAATCATGATGCGTACGCTCTTTCGATTCGTTCTCTGCGCGCTGGCCGCACTCAGTGCGCTGCCTTCACAGGCGCAGAACTTTCCTGTCAAAGCGATCCGGGTGGTCAGCGGCGGCGCACCCGGCGGGTCGCAGGACATCGCCTACCGGGTGATTGCCGGCGGAATGTCCAAGGCGCTTGGGCAACCGATCGTGGTCGAACCCATGGTGGGGGCCGCCAGCCTGCTCGCGGCGCGCTACGTCGCAAAGCAGGTCGCTCCCGACGGCTACACGCTGCTCGGACTGACCAATTTCTCCGTGCACCGCGTCCTGGTCAAGGATCCGGGATACCAGCTTGGCAAG
>CAYHDD010000782.1:0-1882 GCA_964355195.1 uncultured Rhodoferax sp.
CTTCATTTTTTGCACTTGTGGCGAAAATCGACGATTAAAACCCACCATCAACTGCGGCCGGGCATTGCCACCCTCTCCCGCCGGGAGAGGGGCTGGGGGTGAGGGCTGCCTACCATAAAATGCCGCCTCTACCAGTGCCAGGCCTTCGGCGTCAATGGCCAGCGGCTTTTCTATAAACACGTTCTTGCCGGCCTGCAGTGCCTGCGCCACAAAGCGGGCGTGCGTGTCATGGCGCGTAACGATCGCCACTGTGTTGATAGTCGCGTTACCCAGCATGGCTGCCAAATCAGTGGATGCCTCAGCAAAGCCCGCCTTTTCGCCATGAATCACGCCATTGATGCCACCCGCTGTAACGATCGTATGAAACTGTGCCCCTGCCGCCTTGAACGCCGGAATCAACATACGTGAGGCATAGTTGCCCGCACCAACAAAGCCTAGCACCGGGCGCTGTGCGTCAAATTGCAGACCCGGTGACAGCGTCACAATCCGCACTGCCCGCTCAGATACCGGCGAGGTGTATTGAAGCAAAAAGCCCAACCCACTAGTATCTTGGGTGAGCAGCTGGTAGGCCTGCGGTGCGTCTTCAAATGCAAAGCGGTGGCTAATGAGCGGTTTCACATCCAAATGCCTGCTAGCCAGCATGTCTAAAACTGCCTCAAAGTTGCGCTGCTCGGTCCAGCGGACGAAGCCCACCGGGTAGTCTTGGCCTTTCTCCTCGTAATTGGGGTCGTAGCGCCCCGGCCCGTAAGAACAGCTCACTTGAAAGCTCAGCTCTTTCTCATAAAAGTCAGCTCGGTTAAGCTCCAGCCCAGTCACGCCCACCAGCACAATGCGCCCACGCTTGCGACACATGCGTGCCGCTTGTGTCACGGGGTCATTCGACTTGGTAGACGCAGTAATGATCACACCGTCCACTCCTTGACCCCGGCTAAGCGCCATGCCTGCGGCCACAGGGTCTTCACCAGCTCCAGGGTTGCAGGTGGCAGCGCCAAACTGCCGTGCTAGAGCCAATTTTCTTTCATCAAAGTCAATGGCCAATACACGGCAACCCTGTGCTCGCAGCAACTGTAAAGTCAGCAAGCCAATCAAACCCACCCCAGTGACGACAAAAGCCGCTCCCAGCGTTGGCTGCGCCAGTCGAATGCCCTGGAGCCCAATGCTGGCCACCACCACGAACGCGGCAGACTCGTCATCCACTCCATCCGGAATACGGGCGCACAGGTTTTTGGGCACTTTGACCATATCGGCATGAGGCCCGTTGGACACGACGCGGTCACCCACCTTGAAGCCGTCCACCCCTGTGCCCACCTCAGTCACCACACCCACATTGCAGTAACCCAGCGGCAACGGCTGAGCCAGCTTGGACTGCACCGCCTCTATGGTAGTCATCAGCCCATCAGTGGCAACCTTTTCAAGCACCATCTTGACCTTTTCAGGTTGCTGGCGAGCTTTATCCAGATAGGATGCTTTGCCAAAGCCTACCAACATGCGCTCGGTGCCAGCGGAGATCAAACTCACGGTACTAGCAATCAACAGCGAATTCCTAGACACAACCGGGGCGGGTGCCTCGCTCAAATAAGTAGTGCCCTTACTCATATCTTGCAAAATTTGTTTCATATTTTTGGCTCTTGGTGAAATCGAGTGGGTAAACCGGTTCCCGGCCGGGTGGAAGCGAGGTAAATTCCACGGAAAGCGAGCCCGACCTGAAAGCGACGATCATGAACAGCGAACAACTTTTTAGCATGGCGCTTGGCCTGCAAACCCCGTGGCAAGTGGACGCCATTGAATTCAAACCGAGTGCGAACGGTGGCGAGGAGCTTCACCTATCCATCGGCTTTGCACGTGGCAGCCGATTTGCTGATGCCAAAGGGCAAGCCTGCCC
>CAYHDD010000783.1:0-1871 GCA_964355195.1 uncultured Rhodoferax sp.
CAGGTCCAGGAACGACTCGTCGATGCTGTAAATCTCCTGGCGCGGTGCAAACGACCCTGCGATTGCCATCATCCTGTCGCTCAAGTCACCGTAGAGCGCAAAGTTTGCCGACAAAGCCACCAGCCCATGCTCTGCTTCCAATTTTTTGCATTGGAACCAAGGCTGGCCCATCTTGACACCAAGGGCTTTGGCTTCATTACTGCGAGCAATAGCGCACCCATCGTTGTTCGACAGCACCACAACCGGTCTGCCAACAAGCGACGGCCGAAAGACGCGCTCGCACGAGACGTAGAAATTATTGCCATCAACAAGGGCGTACATGACCATGCTCGCTCGCGTCGGCCACGCTACTTTTGCATGGCCTTGATGGAATTCGTGACGACACCCCAGACCTCAACTGTCTGACCATCCTTGGGAAGGATGTCCGGGTAAGTCGGGTTGGCTGCCTGCAGCTTCAAGTTGGAACCCCGTTTCCACAACTTCTTGATGGTGAACTCGCCGTCCACGACTGCGACGACCACGTGACCATGGCAGGCCTTCACTGCTCGGTCGACCAGCACCACGTCCCCATCGTCAATGCCGGCCTCACGCATCGAGGCACCGCTTACGCGCATCAAGAAGGTCGCGAGCGGGTGTTTTATGAGGATTTTGTTGAGGTCGACGCGCTCACTGGCATGGTCTTCGGCCGGAGACGGGAAACCAGCCTGAACGCTGCTGAGAACTGACTCAACCCAGGCCGGTTCTGCAATCAATACAGGGATGGGAAATGGCGTTGACGTTGGTCTTTCGAGAATACTGTTCATTTATCCAGTGTACAGCGGGCCACCATTGGTGCCAACCACGCTCGACCTAGTCACCCCGATATCCGTGCAAGCGGATAGGTTACGCCAGCGCACCGCCTTGCCTGACTCCCAATTGGGCTCAAAAATGGACTCACACGGGATGATGCAGCGACGACCGTGAGCCCACGCATCACGGAAACTCGGTTTTTCGGCAACGGTCTCGGAGCGAGCGTTGGACGCCACCCGTAATGCTGTGAATGACCAGAGCATGCACAATCGTGCGAACAGTTCAATTGCCTTTGGATATTCAAGTACAGGGCCGTATGCCTCAACTCCGCGTGAGATGTTAAGGTGCTTTGACAAGTTTCGTTCTATCGAAAGGAAGAAGTTTCATGACACACCCACTCTCGATGTCCGGCCTACATACGCTTGACGAAAATCAAACATACCTGTTTGAGGCGATGAATCTGGAAGTGCCTCCCATGATGACAGTCGCGCAATTGACTGAGTTGCTGAAGCAAGTGGAGTCTCACTGTGAGCAAGATGTCCATCCAATGTTATCGCCGTCTGTACTCAAGGTCGTGACTCAAATCAGGATTGACCATGGGCTTGCAGGATAGGCCCTTAAAGCACTCAGATGAAGAGCCAAGGCCCACCATCCAGAGCTCTTCCAAGCGATTAATGAAAGGCAACTCCATTTATTGTTGCGAGCACACAGCGGGCGCCGAAGATGTTGATAGGACGTTGCATGTCCTCTGAAACTGGCTGCGAGACCTCCTCGAACCTGCCCTCAAAATCACTGACTTGCATTTCGTTCAGCAGCTTCTCCAACCGGTGGGCAATCGCGATATGACCACCAGGTGTCAGCGATACCTCGAACGGACGATGAAGGGGAACAGGCAAGCCTTTAGCCTTGTACGGGGCGTAGTCCGCGCTGGCATATACAAACGCTTGAGCTCGCATGGTGTCCAGATTGACGGCCACGGCAATCGAACGTTTCGGGCCGAACTCTACGCTGTAAATCAGTCCGTCGTTCCATGTCTGAGTCATCAGGAAAGTCCCCGATTCCTTCTCGTGCAGGGTGAAATG
>CAYHDD010000784.1:0-1867 GCA_964355195.1 uncultured Rhodoferax sp.
CTGTTTGACGAAGCCGGCAATGCCCTGCGGGAACAGCAGCACCAAAAGCAAGATGATGGCACCCAGCATGGCGCGCCAATAATCGGTATTGCGAGCTACCGTGTCGTGTAGCCAGCTGAACGTGATGGCGCCGACCACCGGGCCGGCGAGGGTTTGAATGCCACCCAGCAAGACCATCACCAGGCCATCCACCGATTTGCCGACCGACAGCGTCTCGGGTGAAATACTGCCTTTGGAGAAAGCGTAGAGCGCACCCGCTAGGCCCGCCAAGGCACCGGCGATGACAAAGGCCATCCACTGCATGCGCTTGACATCGATGCCGATGGCGTCGGCGCGCAGCACCGAATCGCGCCCGGCGCGCAGCGTGTAGCCAAAGGGCGAAAACAGCATGCGCCGCAGAAGCAGCACGCCGCCGGCGACCAGGATCAGCGTGAGGTAGTAGTAGTTCTGCTTGTCGGCCAGCCACTCGGCCGGCCAGACGCCAGTGAGGCCGTTAGAGCCGCCAGTGAAGCTGTCCCATTGGTAGGTGATGGCCCAGGTGATCTGCGCAAAGGCGAGCGTCAGCATGGCCAGGTAAACACCGGACAGGCGCACTGCAAACCAGCCAAAAATCAGGGCACCGAGCGCCGCCACCAGCGGCGCGAGCAACAGGGAAACTTCCATCGGCAAGCCCAGACTGCGCACCAGCAGCGCCGCGCCATAGGAGCCCAGGCCAAAGTAGGCGGCATGACCGAACGAGTGCATGCCGGCCGGCCCCATGATGAAGTGCAGGCTGGCGGCAAACAGACCGGCAATCAGCAGGTCGATCATCAGCACCGTGGTGTAGGGCGAGCTCGCCGTCACGATCGGCAAGGCGGCCAGCGCGACGGCCAACCCCAAGGCGGCCAGCAGGTAACCCTTGCTGGCGCGGCGCAGCGGCTCTTCCTGCATGCCCACGTAGCGGCTCGGCGCTTGGGGGCGCCCCATCAGCCCCCACGGACGGGCCACCAGCACGGTCGCCATGACCAGGAATTCAACCACCAGCGTGAGCTTTGAAAATGACAAGCTGATGCCGGCAATTTGCACCACGCCCAGCCAGATGCAAACCGCCTTGATTTCGGCGATCAGCAGGGCCGCGGCGTAGGCGCCGGGGATCGAGCCCATGCCGCCCACCACTACGACCACAAAGGCCGCGCCGATGGTGTTCAGGTCCATTTCCAGACTGGCTGGCTCGCGCGGCAATTGCAGGGCACCGCCCAGGCCGGCGAGCATGGTGCCAAGCGCAAAGACGGCAGTGAAGAGCCAGGCCTGGTTGACGCCCAGCGCGCTGACCATCTCGCGGTCTTGCGTCGCAGCTCGCACCAACGTGCCCCAGCGTGTGCGGGTCAGCAGTAACCAGAGCAGGCCCAGCACGACCGGCCCGACGACGATCAGGAACAGATCGTAGGAAGGAAAGGAGCGCCCCAGAATCTGCACCGCGCCCGACAGTCCGGGTGCGCGCGGCCCCAGCAGTTCGTCGGGACCCCAGAGCCATAGCACGGCGTCCTTGATTACGAGCACCAGCGCAAAGGTGGCCAGCAACTGGAACAGCTCGGGCGCCTTGTAGATGCGTCTGAGCAGCAGCATCTCGATCAGCGCGCCCAGCACCCCCGCCAGCACAGCCGCCAGCAGCACAGCCGCCCAGAAGCCGACGCCGGTGCCGAGCCGACTGACCAGCGTGTAAGCCAGGTAAGTGCCGACCATGAAGAACGAGCCGTGCGCAAAATTGACGATGCGTGTCACACCAAAAATGAGCGACAGGCCCGCTGCCACCATAAACAGCGAAGAGGCGCTGGCCAGGCCGTTGAGCAGTTGAACCAAAAACCCTGAAAAATCCATTCCAACCCTT
>CAYHDD010000785.1:0-1867 GCA_964355195.1 uncultured Rhodoferax sp.
AAGTCGCTCATAATGGTCTGATTGACGTCCAAAATATTGGCATTTCGCTTCGCCAGGATCGCCGTGACCCCAGCCATGATACCGGCCTTGTCACGACCGATAACGGCAATGACCACCCTGCTCTCCGCGCTAATCCGGCGTGCGTCCGCGACGGATCTCGCCTGCGCCGCCATGAGACGTATTGTTCCCTGCACGTTGTCTGTTTTGCTTTTTTTCGCCATGTTCTCCATGCCTCCCATTCAAATCAATGCCCAGCTTTCCGCGTCTAACGCAGCGTCAACATCAGCGCTGTCATGACCAGAAAGAACACGCCCAACAGTATTTTACTGATCGTCACATTCTTCCGGCTCCAGTCCACCAGCGCCGGGGTGCTCATCCCCGCACAGGTTAAGGCCAGGACGATGGCCAGCGGAAGCACAAAGATGACATTATACAGACACAGATACAAGGACGAGCGAAACAGGGACTGTCCGCTCTTGAGCATCATCACCAAAACGGGCACATACACCTGGCCTGTGCAAACGCTCTCCAGAAGGGTCACGCTCACCCCGATCCCCAGGCCGCCGACGATCAGGTTTCGCCTGCGCAATCCGGTTTTCATAACGCGATGAATTTTCGCCTGAAGCGCGGCGGGCAGTTTCAAGGAAACATCCTCAGCGCGACCCGTACGATGAAAACGAAACGCGTCGCGAAACGACAAGCAGGCGAACACCAGCATCACGACCATCAACAGAAGTTCAATAATTCGCTTTACCCCGTGGAAGGCTGTGAGAAATTCAAGAATCGTCAACAGCCCGAATCCCATGGCCGTGTACGTCATAAAGCAGGCCACCAGGAAGGCAACTCCCGCCAATCCCATTCTTCGCACACCGATTTTCGCCACGGAAAGAAGGCTCATGAAAAAAACCAGGGAGGACATGGCGCAGGGATTGATGCTGTCCACCACCGCCGCCCCGACCACTCCCATGAACGTAAATGACCCCAGTCGCTCTTTCAGTAGAGACGCGGATGCGGGCGGGATGGCCGGAACAGGGGGCGGCAACTCGTCCCGCGTCCGGCGTGCCAGCGCCGCCTCTATCTCCCCATACACGTCCGTCTTTATTTTCGCCAAACCGGCAAGAAACACCCGTTCATCCACAACCATGGAGACGGGTTCGTTGGCCGTCACGCCCAGTCGGTTTTGAAACACCACAAGTCGAAGATAGTTGGATTGAATGTTAATGTCCCACGGGTGAAGTTCGTACGCGCCCGCATACCGCCGATCCAACTCCGGCACAACGTCGCGCTTGATTTCGGCACAACTTTCACAGCCCTGCTCAAAAAAAAAGTCCACGCCGACAGGCGCCAAGGCGGTACTCCCGGCATCCTTGCCCATCCCCCGAACCATGGACGCGAGCAGAATCATACTGACCAGGGCGAGCGCTCTCATGGTGACGTGATCAGGACTTAGGAATGAACAGTTTTTGTCCGGCGCGGAGGGTGTTGGATTTGAGATTATTCGCCTTCTTGATGGACGTTGTGCTCACTTTGTAGGCAGCGGCAATTTCGGACAGGGTCTGCCCGGACTCAACAACATGCTCGTACCCGGTCTGGGAAGCGCTTCCGCGACTGGAGGAGTGTCCGGAGGACGAACTGCCGCCGGAGGATCCGACCAGGGAGGCAACCTGGTTGACGATCTGTTTCCGATCCGCATCGCGACCCGCCGCGAGGGATTGAACCTGTCGTTCAAGCGTGTCGAGACGGTTGCGTACAACGGTATCCTCTTTCGGCGTACTGCGAACGGCGCCGATATCGCGCGCCAGATTCTGCTGCTCCAGTTCAATTCCGTTCAATTTCTCCCGGATGCGTTGGACATCTTCACGCATTT
>CAYHDD010000786.1:0-1861 GCA_964355195.1 uncultured Rhodoferax sp.
CAAAGGTTTTCGCCAGAGTACTGCGTAGGAGTCGCGGTATGCGTGCCTGCCGATCAAAGCTCTGTGGATATTGCAGATAACGTGCATAGCCGCCAAAAAGTTCGTCACCGGCGTCTCCGGAGAGTGCGACCGTCACCTGATGACGGGCAGCCTGCATCAAAAGCACCGTGGGTAAGGCCGACGGGTCAGCAAACGGTTCGCCGTAGAGGCTGGCCATGCGCGGTACGAGAGCCAGTGCGTCCTGGCCTGTCACGTGGATCTCCGTATGGTCGGTGTCGAGGTAGCGCGCTACCACGGCCGCATGCGGCGACTCGTCGTAGGCCGATTCCTCGAAGCCGATCGTGAAAGTGCGCAGTTGCCCGCCGGATGCACGCTGGCCCAGGGCCGCAATCAGTGATGAGTCAACGCCGCCTGACAGGAAGGCGCCGACCGGCACATCCGCCATCAGCTGCTGCCGAACGGCATCGGACAGCAGCTGATCCAGCCGCAGCAAAGCTTCCTCGTCGGATATGTCGGGCTGCGGCGTAGCGGTGAACGGGCGCCAATAGGGTCGCTGCTCGATACGCCCATCCCGGTTCACTCGGGCCAGCGTACCGGGCGCCAGTTGTGTGATACCGACGTGGATGCTCAGGCCGCTGCCAACGTGGCCATTGCGCAGTAGGCTGGCCACTGCCAGGGGATCAATTGTCAGGTCCGGCACACCGCTGGCGCGCAGAGCGGCTATCTCTGAGCCAAATACGAAGCGGCGCCCGTTGAGTGCTAGGTAAAGCGGTTTCTCGCCAAGGCGGTCGCGCGCCAGCCAAAGCGAGTCGAGTTGTCGGTCCCAAAGAGCGATTGCAAACATGCCCACGCAGGCTTGCAGCGCCCCTTCCAGCCCCCATTGCTCAATCGCCGCCAGCATCACCTCGGTGTCGGAGTGCCCACGCCAGGCGCGCGTCTGTAAGTGATTGAGTTGAGAGCGCAGTTCCCGGTGGTTGTAGATCTCGCCGTTGTACACCACGGTGTAGCGGCCGGTGGCGGAGTCCATGGGTTGCGCGCCAGCGGGCGAGAGGTCGACAATAGCGAGCCGCCGATGGCCAAGAAAGATGCCTCGCCCAGCGTCCGACCACAGGCCAAGGCCGTCAGGTCCGCGGTGGGCGATGGCTGTGATCATGGCCTGCACACGTGCACGTCCATCGGCATCGCTGCTGTCACGCTCAAAATCCCAGCAGCCTGCAATTCCGCACATGCTCAGGCCCTCCAGAATCCGCGCATCAGACGCGCGCCACGCAGGGCGAATTGACTGAGTAGTCGCACACCTCCTGCCAGGCTATCGTCGCGCCGCATTACAAGTGCCTCCGGAAAGCTGATGAAGCGCGCTGCGTTGGCTCGCATAAAGCCCAGTGTCGTGTCAATCTGGCGCGTACTCATGGTGTTGACGTGCAGGCAGAGCGTGTAAAGGCCGAAGCCGAAGTGGCGCGGTGTCGCAAACAGCTGAGGCACAGCCACAATGCCTTCCAGCTCATAGGGGTAGACACCGTAACCGTCAGTGATGGCAGTAAAGTTCAGGCTCTTGAGCGCGCGCAGGGTATTGTGATCGAAGCTGTGCGAGGGCGCCATGAAATAGGGCTGCCAGACGCCTTGCTCCATCAGGATGAGTTGTCCTTGCGCAAGCTTACTGTACTGCGCAGTATAGGATAGGCCTGCGAACTCGCTCTTCTCGCCCACCTTCAGGATGCCGCCGTCATTTAAGTCGTACTCGTGAGTATAGCCATGCTGTGCTAGCGCCCAACCCAGGTCTCGCCAGTGCCGCACCTGGTCCCAAAAGCCTTCTCTTTCAGCCTGAACATTGAGCTTGGGGTCGCGATTGTCCGGCACAACC
>CAYHDD010000787.1:0-1859 GCA_964355195.1 uncultured Rhodoferax sp.
AAGCGGCGGCCATGGCCGGTGGCGTCCGGGTTGCAGCGGCCGCTCCGATCTGGTCTTGCAGCGACTTGTCCTGTATCACCAGGCGCATAAAGCCATGCATGTCATCCGCCGGCGCCGCGCTGCCACGCAGCCTGGCCATCACCCGGTGCGGCAAGTCGTCGGCATGGCTTGCCACGGCTGCAGCCAGGCGGTTGGCCAACCCGCGCAGCAAGGCGTCGGCCGCCTTCATGCGGGCAAAACGGCCTCGGCACGGCGGGCACTGCGCCAGATGGGCATCAAGCGCGCTGGTTTCACTCGCACCCAGTTCGCTGTCCAGGGCAAGGCTGCTGTGGGTCGTCATCAACGCACATACTGGCATGACGGCGGGCAGGTCTTCTTTCAAGGTGGCTTCACGGTTCACAAACAAGGGCCATCTGGCGCAACACCAGATTGTCACCAGTTCCGATTGAAGCATGAGTAACACCCCGCCGCAAAAGGTTCCATGCCATGGCGGCACGAATTACAGGGCAGCGATTTGCGGGCGCAAGGCGTCGGCCAGTTGGGTGCGGGCGCGGCAGACACGGCTCTTGACGGTTCCGACCGGTACCATCAGCACTTGTGCAGCCTCCTGGTAGCTCAACTCCTGCAGTACCACCAGCACGATGGCCTCGCGCATCTCCGGCGCCAGTGTGCTGATAGCGCCCATCACTGCCAGCATGCGCTCCTTGCGGACTTGTTGCTGCTCTGGCTCTTCGCTTTCAGGGGACATCACGCTGTCGGTGTAGTCGTTGATGTCGACGTGCACAAAGTGCCGGCCCGGGTTGCGGCCGATGTGGTTGCGGATCAGGTTGAGCGCAATGCCTGTGAGCCAGGTGGAGAACTGCGCCTGACCATGAAACTTTGCCAGCGACGTAAAACCTTGCAAAAAGGTTTCCTGCGTCAGTTCCTGCGCCTCCTGGACGCTGTGTTCGTAGCTGGCAACGAAGCGGCCGATGCGCTGCTGGTGGCGTTGCACCAGCTGGGCGTAGAGCTCGGTCTGGCCGGCCAGAATGCGCTCAATCAGCAACGCGTCGGTCGGCGCGGCGTTGTTGGCGACGGGCATGGGCCCTGATGAGAAGTCCGCCATGGTCAAACAATCTGGCGCTCGGCGAGCGCGGCAAAGCGGCCTTTGAGGGCCATCAGCGAGTCAAAGTTGCCTTGCTCCACCACGCGTCCGGCATCGATCACGTAAATCCGGTCGGCCTTGATGACCGTGGAGAGGCGGTGCGCAATCACAACCCGGCTGGCTTTGAGGCGAATCAGGCTGTCGGCCACGATGGCCTGGGTCTGGTTGTCCAGTGCGCTGGTGGCTTCGTCGAGCAGCAGCAAGCGCGGCTTCTTGACGATGGCGCGTGCCACCATGAGGCGCTGCTTCTGGCCGCCAGAGATGGTGCCTGCGCCCTCGGCGATGACGGTCTGCATGCCCATGGGCATGGCTTTGATGTCTTCGTCAAAGCCTGCCATACGCGCCGCTTCCCAGGCATCATCCAAAGTGAGTGGTGAGGAGCCGACGATGTTGGTAAATATATCACCCGGCATCAGCTTGCCGTTTTGCAATACCACACCCAATTGACGGCGGACAGCGCCGATGTCCAGGCCGGTTAAATCGTGTTGATTGTAATAAATGGCACCGGACTCTGGTAGTTCAAAGCCCAGTAACAGTCGAAATAAAGTGGATTTTCCTGAACCCGATGGACCTACGAAAGCGATAAATTCACCGGCGTTGATGTTGATAGAAATATCATCCAGTATGGCAGGGCCGTCTTCGTTATAACGAAAAGTGACATGGCTAATGTCTATGCTACCTTGTAACTCACCGGGGGCAGTTTGCGCGGGGTTCT
>CAYHDD010000788.1:0-1851 GCA_964355195.1 uncultured Rhodoferax sp.
GCCGTCGCTGTTGATCTTGGTCAGCGTCTCGAAGACGTTGTATTGCACGATTTCGGCAATCGCCGAGGCGGCGCCCGCAGTCGGGTCCAGTCCCGGCGGCTCCAGCGTCATGGCCAGCACCACGCTGTCCTTCTTGCCTTGGGCCAGGGCCGCCCATGGCAAGGAGGCCAGGGCCGCACCGCTGGCGGTGGTGCCGAGTACTTGACGACGATTGATCATGCTGTATCTCCTGTGAAAAAGTCGGTTTCAAATCAAAAATCCGGTGTCAACGCAAGTCGAACGATACCACTGCCCAACACGGCTTGCCGGGCGGGCTCAGGACACAGCGGCGTCGGCCAGATGGCAGGCCACCCAATGTTCGCTCCCAAGCAGCCGCAGTTCCGGGCGCCCGGTCTCGCACAAAGCCTGAGCTCGCGGGCAGCGCGAACTGTAGGGGCAACCGGTTTCGGACTGCGCTCTGCTGGGAATGGCTGCCGCGCGTTTGCGCTTGCCAGGCGAACTCAGTGTGCCAACGCGCGGCACGGCGGCCAGCAAGGCTTGCGTATACGGGTGACGGGCGCTCTGGAACAGCGTCTCGGGCGTGCCTTGCTCCACAATGCGTCCCTGGTAGATCACAGCGACCTCGTCGCACAGGTAATCGACCACCGCCAGGTCGTGACTGATCAGCAGGTAGGTGACGCCGAATTGCGCCGACAGATCGTGCATCAGATTGAGCACCTGAGCTTGCACCGATACGTCCAGCGCGCTGACCGGTTCGTCCGCCACAATCAGGCGTGGGCGTGTGATGAGGGCCCTGGCGATGGCTACACGCTGGCGCTGGCCACCCGAAAACTCATGCGGGTACTTGCTCAGGTCGCTGGCACGCAGGCCCACTGCAGCCAAGACCTCTTGCGCCCGGTGCTGGCGGCTGGCGGCGTTACCATCACCCAAGGCACTCAGCGGCTCGGTGACGATGCGTTCAACGGTTTGACGTGGATCGAGTGAACCGTACGGGTCTTGAAACACCATCTGAAAGTGGCGCCGAGCGTCGCGCAAAGCCTGTGCGCCGAGTTCATGCAGCGCCTGGCCCAGAATGTGGACTGAGCCGCTGCTGGGGCGCTCCAGCGCCATGACCAGACGCGCCAGGGTTGACTTGCCGGAGCCGGATTCACCCACTACACCCAGATTCTTGCCGCTTGTCATTTGCAAGCTGATGCCACGCACCGCCTGCACCGTCGGCGGCGGGCCCCACAGACGCTCGCGTGGCAGCGTGTAGTTGCGCGTGATCTGGTGAAGCTGCAACAGCGGCGTGTTCACTGGCGTACCTTCGTGCTGCGCACTGCGGTGCGAGCTTGCTTGGGGCGGCCCGGCGCTCATGCTGTAGTCGCCTCGTGTGGCGTTTCAAGGTGCATGCAACTGGCCTGGTGTGAGTCGCCCAAGTCGACAGCGGCCGGCAGGGCTGTGGCGCAGTCACTTGCCGAGCGTGTGCAGCGCTCAAGAAACGGACAACCGGCAGGCAGATCGACCAGTTCCGGCACGGTGCCTTCAATCGTTACGAGGCGCTTGCCGCGCGGGGCGCCGAGTTGTGGGCGAGCGCCAAACAGGCCACGTGTGTAGGGGTGCGCCATGTGGCTGAAGACGGCCTGGGTCGGGCCGCTTTCCACCACCGTTCCGCCGTACATCACCATCATCCGGCCGACGTTCTCAGCGATGACGCCCAGGTCGTGCGAAAGCAGCAGCAGGGCCATGCCGCGTTCTGCCACCAGGTCGCTGATGAGATCCAGAACTTGCCCCTGAATCGTGACGTCCAGTGCTGCGGTGGGCTCGTCGGCGATCACGACGGACGGTTCGCACGCGAGCGCCATGGCGATG
>CAYHDD010000789.1:0-1849 GCA_964355195.1 uncultured Rhodoferax sp.
GAGCCGCGTGCAGGGTCTGCGGGTCCCGGCGTCGGCCCTGATGAAGAATCCGGCGAACGAAACCATTGTCTGGGTCAAGACGGCGCCGGAACGCTTCGAGCCGCGCACCGTGACAGTTGAACCGCTGGATGGAACTGCTGTGGCGATCACCTCCGGCCTCAAGGCCGGCGAGCGCGTCGCCACGCAAGCCGCCAGCCTGATCAACCAGATTCGCTGATTATGTTTAAGTGGCTTCTCGATAACAGCCTGAGCAACCGCTTGCTGGTGATCATCGCCAGCCTGGTGCTGATGGGCTATGGCGCCTTCACGCTCAGCCGCACGCCGGTCGATGTGTTCCCGGATCTCAACAAACCGACGGTGACCGTCATCACGGAGGCCGGCGGCATGGCAGCCGAAGAGGTGGAGCAACTCATCACCTTCCCGCTGGAGACGGCGATGAACGGGCTGCCCGGCGTGGAGACAGTGCGTTCTGCTTCGAGCGCCGGCCTGTCCTTCATTTACGTGACCTTTAACTGGAGCACCGAGATCTTTCGCGCCCGCCAGATGGTGGGCGAACGCCTGTCTTCGATGGAAGAAGGGTTGCCGCAAGGCACGGTGGCGCGCATGGGGCCGGTGAGCTCGATCATGGGCGAGATCATGCAGATCGCGATTCCGATCGACACGACCAAAATCTCGCAAATGGCGGTGCGCGAATACGCCGACTGGGTGTTGCGCCCGCGTCTGCTGGCGATTGCCGGTGTCGCGCAGGTCGTGCCGATCGGCGGTGAGGTGCGCCAGTTCCAGGTGCAGCCCAACACCGTGCGCATGGCCGAACTGGCTATTACGCACGAGCAGCTCGAAGCTGCGCTCAAGGGCTACTCGTCCAATACTTCGGGCGGCTTTCTGGAATTGAACGGGCGCGAGTATTTGATCCGCAACCTGGGGCGCACCTCCCATCTGGACGACCTGAGAAACCTGGCGCTCACCGCGCGTGAAGGCCAGCCGATTCTGCTGCGCCAGATTGCCGAAGTTAGCTTTGCTGCGGCAATCAAGCGCGGTGATGCCGGCTTTGAGGGCCAGCCGGCGGTGATTTTGAGCATCCAGAAACAGCCTGCCGCCGACACCATTGGCCTGACACTGGCCATCGAGACCGCACTGACGGAGATGAAAAGGTCCTTGCCGCTCGGCATGACACAGCCAGTAGTGAACTTCCGCCAGGCCACTTTCATCGAGGCCTCGATCAGCACGCTCCAAGGCAAGCTGATCGCGGCCTCGGGCTTCGTCGCGGTGATCCTGTTCCTGTTTCTTGGCAATCTTCGGACCACCGTCATCGCGCTGGTGGCGATTCCGGTCTCGATCTTCATCACCGCGCTGGTGTTTCACTACTTCGGCCTCTCCATCAACACCATGACGCTGGGGGGCCTGGCCATCGCCATCGGCGGGCTGGTCGATGACGCCGTGGTCGGCATCGAAAACGTGATGCGCCGACTGAAAGAAGACCGGGTCAAGCACCCTGAACACCGCATTCACCCGATCGAGCTGGTGGCGCGCGCAACGATGGAAGTGCGCTCCGCCATTTTGTATGCCACCGTGATCATCGTGCTGGTGTTCGTGCCGCTGTTCGCGCTGCCGGGAATGGAGGGACGGTTGTTCGTGCCACTGGGCATCTCCTTCATTGTCTCCACGCTCGCCAGCCTGGTGGTGTCGGTGACGGTGACGCCGGTGCTGAGTTTTTACCTGCTGCCGCGCATGAAGTCGCTCGACCATGGCGACACCAGGCTGCTGGCGTGGCTCAAGGCGCGCTACCGCCATGGCTTGCAAGGCGTGCTGGAGCGGCCCAAGGCCGCGCTGGCGGTGGGCGCAGTGGCGG
>CAYHDD010000790.1:0-1848 GCA_964355195.1 uncultured Rhodoferax sp.
AAGCTTTTGACACGATGCGTTACTCGCGACCTGAGATTGAGCGCATCGCTCATGTTGCCTTCCAGGCTGCTCGCAAGCGCAGCCAACGGGTCACCAGCGTTGACAAGGCCAACGTGCTGGAAACGTTTCAGTTGTGGAGAGACGTGGTGAGCGAAGTCGGTCAGCTATACCCTGACGTGGCGCTCGACCACATGTACGTCGACAACGCCGCCATGCAGTTGGTAAGGGCACCGAAAAAGTTTGACGTGGTGGTCACTGGAAATCTGTTTGGCGACATCCTGAGCGACGAAGCCGCAATGCTGACCGGTTCCATCGGCATGTTGCCCTCGGCGAGTCTGAATGCGAGCAACCAGGGCCTGTACGAACCAAGCCACGGCAGCGCACCCGACATCGCCGGCCAGGGGATCGCCAACCCGCTGGCCACGATCCTGAGCGCCGCCATGATGCTGCGCTTCAGCCTGAGCCAGCCTGCCAGCGCCCAACGAATTGAGGCAGCTGTCAAGTCGGTGCTGGCGCAGGGCTTGCGCACGGCCGACATCTATAGCCCAGGCACAACTCGCGTCAGCACCGCGGAGATGGGTTCGGCGGTCGTCAAAGCTTTGTAATTTTTGATTTTCCAAACTATCTGAAAGAAGACTATGACGAAAGTAGGTAATCTGGTCGGCCTGGTGGGCTGGCGTGGCATGGTCGGCTCTGTGCTGCTGGATCGTATGCACTCCGAGGGTGATTTCGACTTGATCGAACCCATCTTCTTTTCAAGTTCGGACGCCGGCGGCAAAGCACCCGTTCATGCCAAGAACGAAACGACGCTCAAGGATGCCTTTGACATCGATGCCTTGAAGAAGTGCGACATCATCATCAGCGCACAGGGTGGCGACTATACGACGGAAGTCTTCCCCAAACTGCGCGCAGCCGGATGGAACGGTCACTGGATCGACGCCGCTTCAACACTACGCATGAAGGACGATGCCGTCATCATCTTGGACCCGGTGAACCTGCCGGTGATTCAGTCGGCTCTGGCCAATGGCGGGAACAACTGGATTGGCGGCAACTGCACGGTCAGTTGCATGTTGATGGGCGTCGGCGCTTTGTACAAGGCGGGGTTGGTGGAGTGGATGACCAGCATGACCTACCAGGCCGCATCGGGCGGTGGCGCACAACATATGCGCGAGCTATTGACCCAATTCGGCACCCTCAACGCGGAAGTAAAAGGTCTGCTTGACGATCCCAAGTCCGCCATTCTAGAAATTGATCGTAGAGTTCTGCTCAAACAGCAGTCTCTCAGCGGCGCGGAGACCGCCAATTTCGGCGTGCCATTGGGCGGCAACCTGATCCCGTGGATCGACAAAGACCTCGGCAACGGCGTAAGCCGCGAAGAGTGGAAAGCGGGCGCCGAGGCGAACAAGATCCTGGGACAAGGCCACGGATTTGGTACCTCAGAGGTCCCAGTCGATGGGTTTTGTGTCCGCGTCGGCGCCATGCGCTGCCACAGCCAAGCACTGACGTTCAAGCTCAAGAGAGATGTTCCCGTCGCAGACATTGAAGCCATGATTGGCGCCGATAACGCCTGGGTCAAGGTGGTTGCCAACACCCGCGAAGCCACGCTCCAGCACTTGACGCCGGTGGCCGTGACAGGGACCCTGGGCATTCCGGTTGGGCGCATTCGCAAGTTGGCTATGGGAGCTGACTATGTAGGCGCATTCACCATCGGCGACCAACTGCTGTGGGGTGCTGCCGAGCCTTTGCGTCGCATGTTGCGCGTTCTGCTGGCAGCGTGAGTTCCAGATTCTGTGTTCCTCGAACCGTTGTAGCTCTGCAACATAGAATCCGGTGCCGGTGCCCATCCGA
>CAYHDD010000791.1:0-1847 GCA_964355195.1 uncultured Rhodoferax sp.
CGGCCGGATGCCGCCCGTGAAGATGGCGTTGCGGTTGTAGAGCAGGTGGTGCGCAGTGATGGTCGCGGCTGTGAAGCGATCCGCCGCCTGCACATACTGCGCCGCCTCGCGCGTGGTGATGTGTTCAAAAACAATCTTCAGTTCGGGGAAATCGCGCCGCAGCGGTATCAACTGCGTGTCGATGAAGACCGCTTCACGGTCAAACAGATCGACTTCGGGCGCGGTCACCTCACCGTGCACCAGTAGCGGCATGCCCTCACGTTGCATAGCCTCCAGGGTCGGGTAGGTCACGCGCAAATCGGTCACACCGGCGTCGCTGTTGGTGGTCGCGCCGGCCGGGTAGAGCTTGACCGCTACCAAACCGGCGTCGCGCGCCCGCGTGATCTCGTCGGGAGGCAGCCTGTCGGTCAGGTAGAGCGTCATCAGCGGCTCGAAGGGCAGACCGTCGGGCACCGCCGCCTGGATGCGCGCCTTGTAGGCCAGAGCGGCCGCGGTAGTGGTCACCGGTGGACGCAGGTTGGGCATGATGACGGCGCGGCCAAACTGGGCAGCGCTGTGCGGCACCACAGTGCGCAGTGCATCGCCATCGCGCAGATGCAGGTGCCAGTCGTCGGGTCGGGTCAGGTGAATGGTTTGCTTCATGCCCGTATTGTCAGCCGGAGCGGCTAGCGCATCAAACCGGCAGACGCCCCAGCATGCGCCCACTGAGCGGATAAGCCGGGTCGGTATAGCCGGGTGTGGAGGGATGCCCCGGCTTGACCAGCTGGTCGACCAGCGCCTCTTCCTCCGCCGTGATCTCGATCTCCAGCGCAGGCCGGTAGTCTTGCCACTGGCTGAGCGTGCGCGGACCGGCAATGACGGAACTGACCACCGGGTTGGCGAGCACCCAGGCCACGGCGAACTGCGCCAGACTGCAGCCTCTGGCATCGGCGTGCAGTTTGAGCTGCTGCGCGATCAGCAACGACTCGTCACGGAATTCGGTCTCCAGGATGCGCTTGTCGCCACGGCCGGCACGGCTGCCTGCATCGGGCGTTTGGCCAGGCGCGTATTTGCGACTGAGCACGCCGCGCGCAATCGGGCTGTAGGCCGCCACGCCAATGCCATAGTGCGCGCAGGCCGGCAAGACTTCGACCTCGGGCATACGGTTGAGCAGGTTGTAGTAGGGCTGACAAACCACTGGGCCTGGCATGCCAAGTTGCCCCGCCACGCGCATCAACTCTGCGATGCGCCAGCCGCCGAAATTGGAGACCCCCCAGTAGCGAATCTGCCCGGCACGCAGCATCGCGTCGAGCGCGCGCAAGGGTTCCTCCAGATTCATGCCGCGAAAGTCGCGGTGCAGGTAAAGGATGTCCAGGTAATCGGTTTGCAACCGCTTGAGCGAGGCCTGCAGCTCGCGCAGCATCCAGCTGCGCGAATAGTGGCCTTCATTGACACGCTCGGACATCTTGTTTCCGAGCTTGGAGGCCAACACCCAATTGTGTCGCTGCGGCTTGAGCAGTTCACCAAGCAGGCCCTCGGCAGCGCCGTGGCTGTAGACGTCGGCCGTATCAATGAAGTTCACGCCCTGTGCGTGGGCGTCGGCGACGATGCTGGCGGCCTCGTCCCGATCAGTCTGGTCGCCAAACATCATCGTGCCCAGGCAAAGGGCGGAAACCTTGAGGTTGCTGCGGCCAAGATTGCGGTAGCGCATGGGTTGTTCGCTTAAGAAGTGGGATGGACAGCAGTCTATGCCAAAGTCTCCATGGTCTTGGCCCATTCAGCAGCGAGCGCAGTCGCGACACGCAGTCGCCGCGCGTCTTGCATTTGGGTGCGTCACTGGTCAAAATGCAAACATGACTTCTATCAAC
>CAYHDD010000792.1:0-1846 GCA_964355195.1 uncultured Rhodoferax sp.
CTGCGATGGCTCAGGCGTTCGACATTGCGGTGCCGGCCTCAGCGCGATCTCGCGCCATCACCACAGGCCAGCACCCTGCAAGGAGCCTGCCATGAACCGGGAACAGCGCCGTCAGCGTGAGCGCGCGACCCGTCTACTGCGTGCCGACATCGCCAAGAACGGAATAGAGAAATATCTCAATAAGCTGTTTGGCGCTGGCAGCTGGGAATACGACGCAGAAGAAAACCTGTGGATCGCCCCTGATAAGAAGTATTTCGGCCCCGGGCGCGAATACTACTGCGTGCGCGCAGATGGCACTTGGTTTAAGGCCCGCATGGGCGCGGAGCATGCCCAATGAGCGAGCCCAGCGCCACGCCAATTGAGAAGGCCGTGCATCCGTTCTTCGACTTCAACGATGCGCCAGCTGTAACCAAGCCTGAGCTTGATCGGGAACAACTGCGCGCCAAATTGCTCGACCGACTTGAATCAGTTCTGATGCACCTGTTTCCGGCCGGTCAGATCAAGGGCGACAAGTTCTACGTCGGCGACATTCACGGCGCACCGGGCAAGAGCCTGGTGGTTGAGTTAAAGGGCGCTAAACGTGGTCTGTGGAAGGACTTCGCCGGTGACGACGGCGGCGACATTCTTGACCTTTGGGCTATGGCCAAAGGCCTGTCGGCAAGGATTGACTTTCTGCAGGTCATGCAAGACATCAGCCAGTGGCTTGGCGTGGTGCCAAACAGTGCGCTCACTTGCGCCGGCTCGACTGTGCTTAATCCGCGCGCTCCTCATGTCGATGAGTTGGGGCCACCCACAGCCAAATGGGACTACTGCAACGCCCAAGGTGAATTGATCGCCTGCGTCTATCGCTACGACCCAGCCTCGGGCAAGGAGTTTCGGCCCTGGGATGTTCGCACCCGGATGTGGCGTGCACCCGATCCCAGGCCGCTGTACAACTTGCCGGCAGTCGCCGCCGCCAGGACGGTCGTTCTGGTCGAGGGTGAGAAGTGTGCCGACGCGCTGATCGGCCTTGGCGTTGTCGCCACCACCGCCATGAACGGCGCCAAAGCCCCAATCAACAAGACCGACTGGGCGCTACTCAAGGGCAAGCACGTGGTGATCTGGCCCGATCGTGATGCGCCAGGCTGGGACTATGCAGAAAACGCCGCCCGTGCGTGTGCGCAGGCCGCCTGTGCTTCTGTGGTGATCTTGGTGCCGCCCGACGACAAACCAGAAAAGTGGGACTGCGCCGATGGTGTTGAGGAAGGCTTTGACTGCTTGTCCTTCATTGCAGGTGGTGAGCGCCAGACCATCAAAGCACCGGCCCCCGTACTGCCCAGCTTCTCGCTGGGCCAGCTGCTTGACGACGATTCACCGATGCCCCCAGACATCATCGAGCCCAAGGTTCTGACACCGGGCAGCCTGATGGTTTTTGGCGGCGCACCCAAAGTCGGCAAGAGCGACCTGCTGCTGGCCTTGCTCGCCCACATGGCCGCCGGTGCCACTTTCTTGGGAATGCGTCCAGCGCGTCCACTTCGCATCTTCTACCTGCAAGCCGAAGTGCAGTACTACTACCTTCGTGAACGCGTCAAAGCCATCAAGTTGCCCGCGCACCGGATCAAAGATGCCAGAGACAACCTGATTTCCACACCACAGGTTCATCTGATTCTGAACGATGCCGGCGTGGCTCAAGCGATTGCAGCCATCAGAGAAGCGTTTCCCCAGGAGCCAGCCGACATCATTGCCATCGATCCACTGCGCAATGTCTTCGACGGCGGCGAAGGCTCCAACGGAGAAAACGACAACGCCGCCATGCTGTACTTTCTGCAGCAGCGCATTGAGCGAATTCTGAACGCTGTCAATCCAA
>CAYHDD010000793.1:0-1846 GCA_964355195.1 uncultured Rhodoferax sp.
ATCCGTGATCTCTACACCGAGAAGAACGGCATCCTCGACGATGACGGCGACACCGAGGTGGACCTTGCCTCCTACGCCTATCAAATCTGGAAGAACGCCACCGATGCCGATCCGTCGCTGGTGGCCAAAATCGAAACCCTGCCCAACGTGGTGTACGCCACCAAGGCGCACATCGTTACACCCGCCGCGCCCAAGGGCGTTCTCGTTTATATGCGCACCGCCCAGGGTAACGATGCACTGGCCTGGATGGACGAAGCTGGCCAGCCCGTGACCCAGTCCCAGCTCACCATCCTGAAAGCGGCGGCTTGTGCGGCAGATACCGCAGCCTTGCCTCGCACCGAACACCACCACACCCTGACTAGCGCCGGTCTGGCGCACATCGTCGCGGAAGAGAAAACCTTCGGTGGCGCACTGGGCCGCCCCGCCGGTGCGCGCTTCAAGGCTTACGAGCGACTCAAACGCTACCGCGACAGCATCGGCAACAAGCGCGATCTGTTCAATACCGACGAGCATGTTCGGCGCATCGACCGGGCGCTGGAAGAAATCTACCGCTTCCCGCTCTACCAGACCGCGACCGACACCCTCAACCGGCAACTCAAGGCCGGCGCAGACGACCACCAGTTGGCCGACCTGATCTTGTCCCTGCGCGAAGATGGCCGCCTGTGCGTCGTCGATGAACAGGAAAACCAGCGCGACACCCATCTCATCTGCTCGATGGGCCTTGCTTGAGCACCCACGCGAGCACAACAAAATGACCATCGATCCATCCCGCTTCAGCAAACTGCTCGGCGAATTCAAACTCGAACAACTCTTCAACGAATTGGGCTGGGATCAGGCCGGCCTGCGCCCGCAGGAAGTGGTGGCCGAAGGTAGTCGCTACACGCTCACCAGCATCGCCCAAAAACGCGGCGTGGTGGTGTTCCGTTGTTCGCCCGACACGGGCGGCAATATCCCGCCCCGCGCCACCTTGCTCAAGATCGAGAAGGAAGCCACCAAACTCGCCCACGAGCACCTGCTGGTGTTCGCCGATGCGGCACAAACCGCGCTCACTTGGCTATGGGTTGCTCGTGTTACCGGCAAGCCTAACGCCACGCGCACGCACACCTGGCACAAAGGCACCAGTGGCGAGGCGTTACGACAAAAGCTTGAACGAATTGTTTTCTTACTTGATGAAGAAGAAGCGCTCACGCTCAACTGCGTCACGGTTCGACTACGCGATGCCTTTGATCGTGACCGGGTTTCCAAGCGGTTCTATGAGCGTTTCAAGGCCGAGCACGAAGCATTCTCTGCCTTCATCGACGGCATCGATGCCGCCACCGAGCAAGCCTGGTATGCCTCGCTGATGCTCAACCGCTTGATGTTTGTGTACTTCATCCAGCAAAAAGGCTTCCTCGACGGCAACCCGAACTATCTCGCCGACCGCATGCAAGCCGTGCGAGAACAAGCCGGCAAAGACCAATTTCATACCTTCTACCGCCAGTTCCTGTGCCGCCTGTTTCATGAAGGCTTGGGGCAACAAAAAAATGCACGTGCGACTGATCTGGCCACCCTGATCGGCGACGTGCCCTACCTCAACGGCGGCCTGTTCGACAGGCATGAACTGGAAGAAGCCAACCGCGACATCGACATCCCCGACGAAGCCTTTCAGCGCCTGTTCACCTTCTTCGACGCCTACGACTGGCACCTCGACGACCGGCCGCTGGCATCGGGCAGCGAGATCAACCCCGATGTGCTGGGCTACATCTTCGAGAAGTACATCAACGCCATCCAACCTGGTGAGCAAAAAGCTAAGGGGGCGTACTACACCAAGGAAGACATCACCGAATACATCAGCAAGAACACCGTC
>CAYHDD010000794.1:0-1845 GCA_964355195.1 uncultured Rhodoferax sp.
GACCACTTCATCGACCGGGATCACATTCGCGACCCGGCCGCAGCTGGCATAACTCTCGCCAAAGATGCCGCCGTCAGCCCCGCAATCGCCCACGGCCACGACCAGCTTGGGCTCAGGGGTGGCATCAAAGGTGCGTCTGAGTGCGGTCTCCATATTGCGCGACACCGGACCCGTGACCAGCAGCATGTCGGCATGGCGCGGGCTGGCCACAAACCTGATGCCCAAACCCTCCAGGTTGTAGTAGGGGTTGCCCAGGGCGTTGATTTCCAGCTCGCAACCGTTGCACGAGCCGGCGTCCACTTCACGGATGGTCAGTGCCTGACCCAGAATAGCCAGCAATTCGGTGTGAATGGATGCCGATTCAGCCTGCGCCACAGCGCCGATGTCGGGCGCGGGTTCGGTGCGGCAGCCGGTGCTTCCGATCTGTTTGATGATTTGCCAGATCATAGGTCGTGCCCCGAATAGCTGAGATTGAACGACTTGTTGATGAGCGGAAAGTCCGGAACGATGTTGCCAAGGATCGCGTGTTCCAGCACCGGCCAGTTTTGCCAGGAGGGATCATGCAGATGGCAGCGCCGGATGCAGCTTCCCTGTTCCAGCCCGTCCAGATCGAGAGCAACGAAGACTTCACCTCGCCATCCTTCTACCCAACCCGCGCCGCGCGCAGCATGGAGCGGCAATATCACCGCACACTGCACCGGACTCGAAGGTAGGTCCGCCAGCATGTGCCGGATCAGGCGCAGCGACTCAAACACCTCCTCAAAGCGCACCAACACCCTGGCCGCCACGTCGCCGGCGTCGTGTGTTGCCATAGCGACCGCCAAGGCACTGTAGGGCAGCCAGGGATGATCAGAGCGCAAGTCCCAGCTCTGGCTGCTGGCGCGTCCGGCCAGACCGGTCAGGCCCAGACGGGATGCCAACTCCGGAGCGACCCGTCCCGTAGCCAGGAAACGGTCCTGCAAACCGGAGTGGGCCTCGTAAATTCCGAACAGGGTGTGCACCTCTGCTTCAACCGAATCGCAAAGCTGCGTGAGCCTGTCCGAATGTTCGCGGTCGATGTCGGCACGGACACCGCCAGGCACCACGCAATCCATCATCAGCCGGTGACCAAAGGCGTCCATGGAGGCGCGCAGCCAATCCTCTCGCAACCTGGAGAACTGAGCCAGGCCAAAAGCAAAGGCGGCGTCATTGCCGAGCGCACCCAGGTCGCCGAGATGGTTGGCGACCCGCTCGCGCTCGAGCAACACGGCACGCAACCATGCGGCACGCTCGGGGATGACGGTCTGTGTCGCCGCCTCCAGCGCCATGCAGTAAGCCCAGGCGTAGGCCACGGTAGAGTCACCCGAGACGCGACCGGCAAGACGGGCCGCCTGCACCGGATCCAGTTGCGTCATGCGCCGCTCTATGCCCTTGTGGGTGTAGCCCAGGCGCTGTTCCAGCCGCAACACTCTTTCACCCACCACCGAAAACCTGAAATGCCCCGGTTCAATGATCCCGGCGTGGACTGGACCGACGGCGATCTCGTGGACACCATCGCCTTCGACCTTCACAAACGGGTAGTTGACGAGTTCGGTTGCTGCGAGCGCCGGCCATTGCATCGCATTGTGTTGTAGCGGGTGGTGTGAAGCAGGCCAGGCACCATGATTGAGCCAGGCTCGCGTATCTGTGGTGTCTCGTGCGTGCACGCCTGACAGGTCTGCGGCGGCGCGTTGCATGCGCAGGGCTGCCGGAAAGCGTGCAGATAGATCCGGGTACAGAAGTTGCCCATTCTCGGGCAGTACGGGCAGGGAAAGCCATAGGGCCGCGTCCAGTTGCACTTAGACGGCGAAGTGCTGGTGAGAATCT
>CAYHDD010000795.1:0-1841 GCA_964355195.1 uncultured Rhodoferax sp.
GGCTGAACGGTCTCCAAAATCATCTAATTGACTTGCCCGAAAGCGGGTACTGGTGGCCGTCGGGTTATGCGGCAATGCGGGTACCGACGAAATACAAGAGTTGCGCCGGCGGTGGGCAGGATGCCCCTTATCGAACCGGCAACTGCCCGTTGTCGATGAAGCGATCGAACGTGTCACGCGTCTCTTCGTCGTCCCAACCACTATGCTGGTAGGAGCGCGGCGGAGCCGATTCCAGCATCAGCAATGACAGGACCCGATTGCCGTCAGCGTAGGTGTGCTTGAGTTCTCGCAGGCGTATGTCGTTGGCTTCACTTGTGCACCACGCACTGGCCGGCATATCCACACCGTCCCACTCCTGCGCGAGTGCATCATCGGCGGCCAGCGTGCCAACAAGAGGCTCCTGCGGATCTTCAGTCTTGCGCAGCCGCACGCGCGTGCGCCTGGCCTCGCCACTGGGCCACTGGTACTTCAAGAACCCATGGTCCCAATAGATAAGAACGGCGCGCTGCTCGGTGAACTTGATCAGCCGAATGCACATCGCCTCCAGCGACACACCGAATTCCTTGGCCAGATCGCCCAGCAGATGGAAGTCGATGCGTTTGCCATCGATGCGTTTGTGCAGAATGTCGCCAGGCATCAGCAGATTGCTGGCGAAGTCATCGGCCTCGCGCTCGATCTTCTTGAGGGTGTCGATACCACTGTGGACACTTTCCTTGTCACAGTTGAACAAGGGCTGCGCCGACCGATGCAACACGAAGTGCCCGAGTTCATGCGCAACCGTGAAGCGCCGACGCTCTGCTCGCGCCTTCGGGTTCACAAAAATCCCCCATTCGACCTTGTTGTCGCGGTTTTGAACCAGCGCGCCTTCGCTGGCGCCCCAGGTCAAGTCAGCCGGCTCTTTGATGAACGTGCCGCGACCAAACGGCGTGTCAGGCAACATCTGGCGCACCAGATCCAGATCGATCGGCAACTTCAGACAGCCCATCGCCTCCAGCCAATTGAGTATCTTGGCGGCAGCCTTGAAGCTGTTCAAGGGTCCGGGTTCGCTCACGCGCTCTCCGAGTTGGTGTCCTTGTTTCCAAACATCAGCTTCATGGCGTCTCGGTAGCGCTTTTTTTCATCCTCAGACATCCCGGCGTATTCGCGAAAGAACTGAACATCGGTGCCACTGGCGTCGCTGACATCACCGATGGGTTCGCCCAGCAGGTCTTCAACTCTCACACCAAGCAACTTGCCGATGGCGTTCAGGCGCTCAGCCGTCGGGCGCTGGCCCTCGCGCATCTCCAACTCCCAGACATAGGCTTTGCTGCAACCGACGGCGTCTGCCACTTGCTGGAGCGTCAGGTTCTTGGCCTCGCGTAACTGACGCAGACGTATTCCGAAGGGGGACGGCATGGGGTAAGAACCTAGTAATTGATTCTGGAAGTATAGCAAAAAGAGCTTTCAGAACTCAAGAGTACCATGTTGATTGACAAGAGGGAATGCGCGGTTAGAATTCGTCTGTATCGTTTTACTTTACTTAATTCGATGCATGGCTTTTTTAACGTAACTAGTCGCCGACACCGGTGCCGCACGTTTGCCTCAGCGGTCTCGAGTCCAACGACGATACCCCTGAAAGGACCGAGTATGAAACTAACCTACGCTGACGCGTTGCTCCACCTGCCAGTTGATTCAACGCTGCGCAGCTACCTCACCCAGCAGAAGATGGCCTTTGCGCCAGACTTTGACTGGACCGACCAAGCGGCCACTCGCAACCGGCTGATTACCGCAATCCAGACCTATCCCGACAGCGCCGTGCGCGACAAGGTGGACGACATAGGCTTCGTGAAGAAGCTCCTGTT
>CAYHDD010000796.1:0-1839 GCA_964355195.1 uncultured Rhodoferax sp.
AACCAAACGGCAAACCCTGCTACACAACCAGCGGCTCCTCCTGCATGGCCTCTATCTGCTCCTCGAGCATCTGCACCTGCCCCTGCCAGTAGTCGCTGGAGCCAAACCATGGAAAGTTGAGCGGGAAGGTGGGGTCGCTCCAGCGCCGTGCCAGCCAGGCGCTGTAGTGAATCAAACGCAGCGTGCGTAGCGGCTCGATCAAAGCCGTCTCGCGCCGGTCGAAGGAGCGAAATTGCTCATAACCATCGACCAAGCTACCCAACTGGCGCGCACGCTGCTGGCGGTCGCCACTGAGCAGCATCCACAGGTCCTGCACAGCCGGTCCACTGCGGCAGTCGTCGAGATCTACAAAATGGGGTCCCGGTCCCTGGCCGGCCGGACAGTCCAGCGGTGTCCAAAGGATGTTGCCCGGATGACAGTCGCCATGCAATCGGATGTGCTCAACGGGTTCACCCATCGCCGGCACGGCGCCACCCGTCAGCGCCGGGTGGGTGGCCACCAGTTCAAGCGCGTCTAGCGAAACTTTCGCCCACGTCGATTGCACGTCCAGCGGCAGCTTGTCATGGTGCAGCAACCACTCGCGCGAATCAACGCCAAAACTCTGTAGATCAAGTGCCGGCCGACAATCGAACGCACGGGCTGCACCGACGCAGTGAATGCGTGCCAGAAAACGGCCCACCCACTCCAGCACATCCGGGTCATCGAGCTCGGGTGCGCGCCCACCGCGACAGGGACTCACGCTGAAAGCGAAGTCACCAAAATCATGCAGCGTCTGCCGATTCAGGCTGAGCGGTCCAATCACCGGAATTTCAGCGGACATCAGTTCGGAGGCAAACGCATGCTCTTCCAGAATCTGCGACCGACTCCAGCGCTCGGGGCGGTAGAACTTGGCAACGACGGCCGAACCGTCTTCCAGATAGAGCCGGTAGACCCGGTTCTCATAGGAACTCAGCGCCTGCTGGCGACCGTCGCCGTAAAGCCCGACGCTGGCCAGCGCGTCCATCACGACGTCTGGCGTCAGCGACTGATACGGGTGGAGTTGAGCAGATGGCGCAGGAGAGATCAGCATGCGTTGATTGTGTTGCCTGTCGTCAGTCGACATCAAACGTTGCTGTTGGCGTGCACCTCTTCCAGCGTCGTCACGCCACTCAGTACCTTGTGGATGCCGTCCTGGCGCAGCGTGCGCAGGGCACCGTTCTTGATGCCCTCGAACAGAAGCTGCTCCGGCCGCGCCCCGGTCTGAATCATGTGGCGTAGACCCGGCGTCACGGTCATCAACTCATGCAGACCGGCGCGTCCGCGCAGGCCGGTGCCGCCACAACTGTTACAGCCCGGCGCTGAAAAATGGGTCAGCTTGCCCTCGTGGCCGTACTCAGCCAGCCACTCCTCATGCACCAATTCACGTGTCGGGCGCAGCTCTTGCGGAAACGAATGCAGGTAATCGGCCAGGATTTCGTCGACGAAGGCATCGCTGGCCTCCTCACTCTTGCGGCAGTCCGTGCACAAACGGCGCACCAGGCGCTGCGCGAGCACCGCCAGCAGGGAATCGGCAAAATTAAATGGATCCATACCCATGTCGATCAGCCGTGTCACCGTTTCAGGCGCGCTGTTGGTATGCAAGGTAGACAGCACCAAGTGGCCCGTGAGAGACGCTTCAATGGCAATCTGAGCGGTTTCCTTGTCTCGAATTTCACCAACCATGATGATGTCCGGATCCGCACGCAGGAAGGAGCGCAGGGCTTTGGCAAAGGTCCAGTCGATCTTGGGGTTGACCTGCACCTGGCGCAGGTCGGGCTGCGTGATTTCGACCGGGTCTTCGGCGGTCCAGATCTTGCGCTC
>CAYHDD010000797.1:0-1835 GCA_964355195.1 uncultured Rhodoferax sp.
GTCGCGGGTCATCATGAATGAGTCGGGACGCTTGATGTAGGCAGTGCCCTCATCCTGAAAGCGGGCAAAATCAAACGCACTCTGACCTCGCTCAGCCAGAATCAACACATCGGTGTCGATCACGAGGCCCATGCATCGTCCTCTTGCCGCAATTGGCCGACCGCTGCGGCCACATCGGCTTCGAACTGCTTTGCTTCTGCGGCGTCCAGCAGGGGCAACGAGGCAAACAGGCGGTCAAGCTGCGCAATCGGAAAACCCCCAGCAGGGCGTGGCGGGGCAATGCACGCTATGACGTCACTGCCGCGAGTCACGTCCAGGGTAACACCCTGGTAGCGAACACGGTTCAGAAACTCCGAGAAATTGCGCGCCAGCGTCGTGGCGCTGACAGTTTGGTGCGACATATGGTTAATCTGAGAATATGATTTTCTGATTAAACATCAGATTCCCACCCTGTGCAAACCTTTTTCCTCCAGGTGCATCAGCTTGCTCCTGACCCTATGGCAACTATCGAGCCGGTTTGGCCTGGTAGACCACCCCCGGCAAGCCCTGCAAATCAGCATCCTGGGTGTAGAGCAAGGCTTGATACGTTTGTGCGGTTTGCCAGATGATGGCATCGGCCAGGGCGAGCTTGTAACTTTGGGTGGTTAGAGCAGCCTGCGCTAACTGGTCGGTACCGAGATCGGCGCGCTGCAAGCGTCGCATTACGGTGGTGGTAGGGCCAATGGCAAAGTCCTGTCCCAGCACTTTGAGTCTACGAATCACCTCAAACACGACCAGCGGGGGCAGCAGCAAGTGCGCCTCGTCAGCGAGTGCATCCTGAAAGAAAGCGGCATTGCTACCGTTGGCGATGTACTCCAGCCAGCCGCAAGAGTCCACGATGTTCATGGGCGCTCGCTACGTGGCACCCAAAACGGCTCTGGTGCGGGGTCGCAACCACCCGGCCAGGTAGGCCCCTCGGGGTCATTGGGTACATCGGTCTCAATACCCGGGCACATGCCGCGCAGGGCCGACATCGGCAGCTCCGGCTGCAACACCACACGGCCACCCTCTACCCGTACCTCAACCCGCTGCCCAGCCCGGATGTTGAGCTGCCTGCGCACGTCTTTTGGGATGACGATTTGAAATTTGGGTGAAATAACTACGGTTGTCATGCAAAGTGTTTTTGTAAGCCAAAATTTAATCGTGGCACAAACTTTCAAACTTACTTCCAGCCTGTTTTGCTGGCGAATAGCAGTTGCGCCCATTCATCGGGCGGGCGACCACGTTGTAGCATTTTCTGAAACACGACGTAAGGGTCGCTTTTGCTGCCCGACGAACGCAGGGTGTTTTCATCATTGACCCAGGCAAAGATAATGATCCTGGTTTTGGAGTCAAACCGAAAAAACAGCCGGAACCGTCGCCCAATTTTGGCTCTGCGCCAATGCCGAAAAGCTGCCCCCATCGTGTTGCCCTGCCGGTACTCCTCGCAATTGGGGTCCCTTGGCACGGCCTCCAGCATCAGATGTGACAAGGCATTGAACAGTTTCACATTGGCGTTCGACTCGTATTCTTTGGGGTCTTGTGCCTTGGCGCGTTGAACGGCAGCATCGAGCTTTTGCAGCTGATCGGTCAGGCAATCGTGAAAAAACAGATTCCAACCATTGCGCTGCATCACAAGGCCACGTCGCCGTCAATCTCGGCATTCAGATCGACGCTCTGTTGAAACGCTGCCAACATGGAGCGCGACAAGTCTTGTGGCAACGTGCCGACGTGCTGGCAGCGCTGGATGTCTTTTCTCAAAATGGCTAGAAAACTCGAAATCGATATTGCCGTCGATTTAAATGGTTTTACTGGAG
>CAYHDD010000798.1:0-1833 GCA_964355195.1 uncultured Rhodoferax sp.
CCGAGCTGAAGCCCAGGTTGATGGCGCCCTGACAGACTTCCGGGCTTTGCCCGTGGTCCTGGTGCATCACCAATGGGATGTGCGGATACGCCTCGATGGCGGCTTGGATCAGGTGCTTGATGAAGGCCTCGCCAGCATACTTGCGTGCGCCTGCGCTGGCTTGCAGAATGACCGGCGCACCGACCTCATCGGCGGCTGCCATAACGGCCTGGACCTGCTCCAGGTTGTTGACATTGAAAGCCGGAATGCCGTAGTCATTGAGCGCAGCGTGATCGAGCAATTCGCGCATGGAAACGAGAGCCATGATGGTGTCCTTTGATGTGGGTTATGGATTCGGAGAACTTGAATCAATTTTAGCGACAAGGCATGCTACAAAATGGACAATTCGCAAATGTGCTGGTTGGGCCGCACACCCTGAAATTTGATTTCGCCTGAAAGACTTTTCATGAACAACCGACAGACTGACCCCCTGGACCAACGGGCCAAGCTTTCATCACCAGGTTTGACGGCGCCGAGTCAGCGCGGAACCGACTACCTGGACAAGCAGGTCAACGACACGCTCCAAGGCTCCTGGCTCGGCCTGTTCCTGACCGATTTGGCGCACGGCGTCGGCTACCTTGCCCTCCTGCAACTGCTGCTGGAGGCCATTTGGGAATGGGACGTCATGTTCAGTCGCCCCGACGTGTATGTGCTGAGCGTCGCAGCGGTGGGGCAAAGCGCGTGGCTGGCATGGCGCCAGCGCCAGCACTTGGCGCTGCCCTGGTGGAGCCGACTGGTCGGCATGGTGGGCTATGTTCTCGTGGAGTCCCTCATCGAGGGCGGAGCCTTCTTTGACAAGCCCAAGCACGTTACCTTCGTCGTCCTGATGCTGCTGTATGCCTGGGGAACTGCACTGGAGCAGCAAAGCGACAAACCGTGGCGCGCGATCGCCGGTGTTTGTTTTTCGCGCACGGCACAGGCGTTGGGCCCATTGCTCTTCTACATTGCACTCGATGTGAGAGGAGTACCCTGGGTTGCGGGCGTGGCTGACTTCTTTGACTCCGCCCCGCACGCTTTTTTGCTGGCCCTCGCCATCACTTCAGTCGGGTCGCTGATTTCAGGGGATCTGGTAAAGCGCCGCCAGCAGTTGGTGATTGCCCATCTTGTGCATCAGCTCAAGACCCTTTCGCGCTGGGGTTTTGGTGGGCATGTGGTCGAAGAGGTACTGCGCGACAGCAGCGCCCACCAGGCGAGGCGAGTGGAACGCGCCATCGGCTTCATTGACATCCGTGGTTTCACCGCGTGGAGCGAAACGCGCGAGCCCGAAGAGGTCATCACCATGCTGAACCGGTTTTACGCCGCCGTACTCGAAACCTGTGGCACTGAGCTGATCAAGTCAAAGATGAATGCCGACGAGATGCTGCTTGTGATGCCTGCCGACGAGCAGGCGATACCCCAGATGCAAAGGGCGTTGAGCGCAGCCATCGCGGCCGTGCAACCGGTAGGCCTGTCAGCCGGTGCAGGTCTTTGGCTGGGACCGGTGGTGGAGGGATTTTTTGGCACTCAAACGGCCCAGGTTCACGACGTGATCGGCGACACGGTCAACACCGCCAGCCGACTGTGCAGTCACGCCCTGGGTGATCAACTGCTGGTCGGTCCTGTAGAGCCAGCCCGTGATGCAGGTCAGGAACAAATCGATTTCCTCGCCAAGGGAAAGGCGGAGCCGGTGCGGGCCGCCGTCTACCGACTTAGCTGACTTGGCAAATTTTCAACATATTGGTGCCGCCGGGGGCACCCATCGGCTCGCCGCAGGTGATGGCATACACATCGCCCGTTTGCACGATTCCGCTGGCT
>CAYHDD010000799.1:0-1832 GCA_964355195.1 uncultured Rhodoferax sp.
GGAATGGCTGATTCATAATCGGGCGACAAGCAAAACGCTGTCCGACAAGCCATGACCGAAGAAGACATCATCAAACTGATTCGCGCCGGAGGAAAAGCCATTGGGGCGCGCCAATCATCTTGGCCGGCGCATTGAGCCAACACTTGCTCAAGGCAAAGTGACTATTGAATTGCGATCCGTGCAATCATTGAAGTAAAGATGCGGAGACGCCGCTCTTACTCTCCGGCAGCTTGGCAAGCAGCATCGATCACGCTATCGGTAATAAAGTAACCTGCTGTGCGCAGTTCCAGCAACCGGGGTCGTACGCCGGTAATTAGCCCCCGGCGCTGCGCTTCCACCAGAATTCCGGCGGTACCTTTGACGCTGAGACCATAAACTTGTTGCGCAATACGCCTACCACGGCGTTCGTCAATGATTGCTACACACGGCGAAAGTTGGCGGGCGAGGCTGATGACATCAGCCTCGCCCGGGTCCAATTCCATGACCAAGAGCGGGTCGGGGGTTGGACAGGTCCGTACGCGGCCGCGCCAATCCGCGCTTTGCAGTGGTTGGGAACCGGGCTTGCCTATACCCGCCACGACTACTTCTTCATATACTGTCTGTGGCACCCAACATTGGGTAAACAAGGCTGGCAGCAGGTCAAGCTGGCCGATTAGCGACAGCGCCACCAGTGGTCCGGCATTGATGACGGCACATTCAATCATTCGGGACAAACTCGGCGCTCAACTCATCGTCGTCCAGTGCCACCACCGATACACCAGCGCGCCCGGCAGCGAACAGAAATTCCACGCGACCCATACCGCAAAGCTTCCCTGCTTTGCCGGAGCTCAAGCGGCCGACTTCAAACAATTTGAGCGCCAGCATGAACTTGGCCTCGCTTGCCAGCGACGCCGTTGAAGCACCCGGCGAAGCCAGCGCATCAACAGGAAATTCAAATGTCACGGTATTCATAGTTTGTTCCCCAAGGTCGAACCGTTGCGGCGTGCATGATTATGGCGCACACCGCCATCTTCAGTCAGACGGGGAACGGGCTCCCTCTTGGCCACACTCGATCCCGCTCAAAAACAAATTCGGCTCGCACTTTGTTTGAGTGAACCATTGCGTAACCACGTTTGGCGCCGCGCGGTACTGCCCATTGGTGACGTTGCGACGGTATTTCTGGCTCCGGTGTGTAGCCGGGGATGTGAAAGTACCACAGCGTGTCACCAACCCGCCTTGCCGCACGGTGTGATGCCTATGGCAATCAACTCACGATAGTAGCGTCGGTCATGGGTGTTGGGTCTGGGTTGAAACAGCTCAAGGCCGTCCCAGTCAGAGACGAGCAAACCCACAAAAGGTCAGGGTGTCCCCTTGACAAATAAAAGTACAATTTGTACGTTTTGGCTATTTTGAACAGGAAATTTCTGATGCAAACCGTTTCTGCCAGTGAGGCCAAGCAATCTTTTGCCTCGGTGCTTGAGGCTTGTGCGCATGAGCCAGTGTTGATCCGCAAACAAAAACGCGATGTTGCGGTGGTGATGTCGATGAATGAATACGAGCGGCTGACTCGATTGAATGTGCTTGAATTCCAGCGTTTTTGCGATACCGTGGGTGCGTCGGCTGCTGCTGCGGGCATGACCGAGGGCAAACTGACCGAGTTGCTACGTGATTGAGCAATCGCGCTGGGTCATAGACACCAATCTCCTGATCAGTCGAATGTTGACGCCGCAGGGGACGGCCGCACGGGCCGTTGATCGCGCCATGGAGCGAGGCATCTTGTTGGTTTCTGATGACACGCTACAAGAGCTGACCCTGGTTTTGGAGCGACCTCGCTTCGACCGGTATGTTTCCAT
>CAYHDD010000800.1:0-1822 GCA_964355195.1 uncultured Rhodoferax sp.
GGTCCGGGCATGCTGATGGGCACCATCACGCGCTCAGCCTCAAGGGCGTAGTAGCGCAGAAAGTCGACTGCCTCGCGCACCTCGGAGACGGCATCGCCCCAGGTCTTGAAAGCCTCCTTCACCAGCAGCGCGCAGAACTTCGGGGTCTCACTTTCCAGCGTGTCGGCAGCGCGCAGCAACACGGCGGCGCGCTCGGCGACGTCGGTCCGGCTCCACGCCTTGAACGTCTCGGCACTGGTCTTGAGCGCGTGAGAGATCAAGCTCGTATCGGCCAAAGGCACACTCGGTAGCTGCACGCTCTGGTAGGCCTGCAGCATGGGCTCACGCATGGTCTGTACCGTCAAGTCCAGGCCCACGCTGTTCTTGCGCGCCGCCCCAAACAAGGCCAGTGGCAGAGGCAAAGACGATTCGCCCTCGAGACGCAAAGGTGAGATCAGCAGCTCGTGCGTGGCCACCGTTTCATCGGCCAACTGGTGGACGAACGATGAGTTGGCGCCGTTTTCCAGCAAACGGCGCACCAGATAGGCCAGCAGGTCCTTGTGCGCGCCGACCGGAGCATAAACGCGGCAGGCGATTAGCGGGTTCTTCAAGACCTCGCGGTAGACACCCTCTGCCATGCCGTGCAGGCGTTGCAATTCAAATGGGGCCCCGAGCTTGGCCCCCAACTGCAGGATGGCGGCGATGGTGCCGGCATTGTGCGTGGCGAATTGCGGGTAGATGGCGTCGGGCGCTTCCAGCAGGGTGCGCGCACAGGCCAGGTAGGCAATGTCGGTGTGGTGCTTGTGCGTGAAGACCGGATAGGCCGGCAGACCCAACTCCTGCGCCCGCTTGATCTCGGCGTCCCAGTAGGCGCCCTTGACCAGACGGCACATCAGGCGAACCTGGTAGCGCCGGGCCAAGGCGATGACGTGCACGACCAGCTCCAGCGAACGGGTCTGGTAGGTCTGTAGCGCCAGACCAAAGCCGCCCCACTGTGGGCAATGCTGCGCCACCTGGGCCAGCAGCACCTCAAACACTTCGAGCGAGAGCTCCAGGCGGTCCACTTCTTCCGAGTCCATGGTCAGATTGATGTTGGCGCGCGCCGCCTGCTGGCACAGGCTCCAGACGCGCGGTACCAATTCGGCCAGCACACGCTCCTTTTGTGCGTCCTCGTAGCGCGGATGCAGCGCGCTGAGCTTGATCGAAATCCCGTCGTTCGGGTGACACGGACCGCTTTTCCCGGTGCTGGCGGCAATGGCCTCAATCGCGTCCTGGTAGCTCCGCAGGTAGTTGAGCGCATCGGCCTCGGTGCGTGCGCCCTCGCCCAGCATGTCATAGCTGAATCTAAGCCCGCTCATCTTGTGTTTGGCGCCGGCGGCATCATGCATCGCCTCGGCGATGTTCTGTCCGAGTACAAACTGGCGCCCGAGCAGCTGCACGGCGCGCAGCGTGGCGGCGACGACGGAGCGGGCGCCGAGCTTGGCAAGCAGTCCACTCGGTCCTTCGTGTTCGGGCAGAAACTTCTTGCTCATGGCAATTGCCGTGCTCGACAAGCGCGCCAGCGTCTTGTCGCCGGTACCGTCAAAGTCGGCGCGCCCCAGTTGGTCGGCGGTGAGGGCAATGGCGGTCTCGGCGTCGGGCACGCGCAGCAGCGCCTCGGCCAGGCGCATCAGGGCCAGGCCTTCGGCGCTGGAGATCGGATACTCCTGCAGCAGGCTCTCCAGGGCCCAGAAAGGCGGCGGGTGGCGCCGCACGGCTTGCACCCAGGGGGTAGCAGCGCGCGCGGCGGCGGCCCAATCCAGCGCCCCCGACAAGACGCTCAAGAGCCCGGCAACAATTTGCG
>CAYHDD010000801.1:0-1821 GCA_964355195.1 uncultured Rhodoferax sp.
GACATCGCTGGCGGAGAGCTGGCCGGTGACGCTAAGCGTCGTGTCTTCCTTCACAGCGCCGGCCAGGGCCGCTGCGGTGTTGGTAATCACTGGCGCATCGTTGGTGCCGGTGATGTTGACTTTAACGACCTGGCTGGCGCTGCCGTCCTGGCTCAGCACGGTGAAGCTGTCGCTAACTTGCTCGCCGGCTGCCAAGGCCTGCACACTGGCGGCACTGTTGTTCAGGTTATAGGTCCAGTTGCCGCTCGCATCGATGTTGAAGCTGCCGTAGGTGCCTGGTGCGGCGGTTTGAACCCGGAACACGGCTTCGCCAGTGTCCACGTCAGACACCGTCAGCGTGCCGCTGCCGGTGAGGGCTGTATCTTCAGTGGCAGAGCCTGTGCTGGTGCCGCTGATGCTGGCGGCGTCATTGGTGCCGGTGACAGTGACGGTGACAAGCTTTTCGGTACCGTCAAAGCTCTTGACGGTGAAGGTCTCGGTCGCGGTTTGGTTGGCTGCCAGGGCCTGCACATTGGCCGCAGCATTGTTCAGGCCGTAGGTCCAGTTTCCGCCCGCATCCAGGCTGAAGTTGCCGTAGGCACCCGCAGTGGCGCTTTGCGCCCGAAAGCCGATTTCACCCGTATCCAGGTCTGCTGCACTCAACTGGCCTGAGGCCGCCAGGCTGAGGTCTTCCGTTACAGCGCCGGTGCTGCTGCCGGTAATCACCGCCGCGTCGTTGGTGCCGATGATCGTAACGGTAAGCACCTTGGAGGCGCCGTGGTAGTCGGCTGTCTGATGATCATCATCGCCGCTGTCTTCGTCGTGATCATCTTCATTGTCACTGTCATCGTCGTGATCTTCATCGTCGTCGTTGTCGTTGTCATCACCATGCAGGCTGGGCAATTGGCTGTCTTTGCTGTAGACAGTAAATGTTTCCGTGCGCACGACACCAGCGCCCAGCGCCTGTACGCTCGCCAGGCTGTTGTTGAGCGTATAGGTCCAAGTGCCATCGGCGGCAATACTGAAGCTGCCGAAACTACCAATCCTGTTGACAACGGGAACCACTGTGTTTTCACCAAGATCGACATCATTGACTGTCAGTTTTCCGGTGGCAGTGTTGGGCGAGGCGTCTTCATTGACCGAGCCGGTGTCCGCACCGGTAATGGTGGCGACGTCATTGATACCGCTGATGGTCATGGTCACGGTTTGGCTGGTGCTGCCGTCCTTGCTCCAGACCACAAAGCTGTCAGAGCCTTTGGCACCCTGAGCGAGTGCCTGCACTGCGGCCAAACTGTTGTTCAGCACGTAAGTCCAGCCGCCCTTGGCGTCAACGCTGAACGCGCCATAGGTTCCAGCCTGATTGGTCACCACGCGCGCAGCGCTCTCGCCATGATCGGTATCCTTGATGCTGAGCTCGCCACGTGCCACCGTTTTCTTGGCGTCCTCGGTCAAGCTACCCCGGGCGTCCCCTTCGATCCTGGCCACATCATTGGTGCCGGTTACCGTGACAATGACATTCTGGCTCGCGCTGCCGTCTTTGCTGGTCACGACGAATTTTTCGGTAACTGTCTCGCCTGCGCTCAGTGACTGCACGTCACTTGAATTCTTGTTCAGCACATAGGTCCATGCGCCGTCGGGGGTGATGCTGAACTTGCCGTACTCGCCCGATTGCTCGTTGTCAGTCTTGACCAGACTCTCGCCAAGGTCCACATCCGTCACTGTCAGCCTGCCACTGGCAGTGGCAGGGGCGCCATCTTCAAGCGCTGCACCCGAGGCAAGGCCCGTGATGGTGGCCACGTCGTTGGCGCCATTCACCCTGACCACAATCGCCGCCTGTGCACC
>CAYHDD010000802.1:0-1820 GCA_964355195.1 uncultured Rhodoferax sp.
AGCTTGCCATTGGCGCTGTTGGAGCTTGAACCGGTGCAATGCAACGGTGAGCTTAAAGCTTCGATGGCCTGGTCGGTGCTAGTGCTGACCTTGGGCGGTAGTTCGCTTTTGTACATGTTGATTCAGCGCGGTGCCGCGGCCTCTGTGACCAGTTTGATGTATCTGGTGCCGCCCATGACGGCACTGCTCGCCTGGGTGTTGTTTGCCGAACCGATCAGTCTGTTGACCATGGTGGGCACTTTGCTGACGGTGGTCGGGGTGGCGCTGGTGATTCATCGGCCGGGTCCGCCTCCAGTGCCTGGCAAGAGCTAGTTTTCAGGTTTTTGAAGAGGACACAACATGAGTCAGAAAAGGATTGCAGTTATCGCCGGTGACGGCATTGGCAAGGAAGTGATGCCGGAAGGCGTGCGCGTCATGGAGAAGGCGGCCAGCAAGTACGGCATCGACCTGCGCTTTGACCATTTCGACTTTTCCAGTTGGGACTATTACGAGAAGCACGGCCAGATGTTGCCCGACAACTGGAAGGAACTGATTGGCGGCCATGACGCCATCTACTTTGGTGCGGTCGGTTGGCCCGAGAAGATTCTGGACCATGTTTCGCTGTGGGGCTCGCTGCTGCTGTTTCGCCGTGAATTCGATCAGTATGTGAACCTCAGGCCGGCGCGCCTGATGCCCGGCATCATTGCGCCCGTGGTGCGTCGCGATGGCAGTCGGCGAGAGCCCGGTGAAATCGACATGTTCATCGTGCGCGAAAACACGGAGGGCGAATACTCCAGCATCGGCGGGCGCATGTTCCCGGGCACCGAACGTGAAATCGTCATGCAGGAAACCGTGATGTCGCGCGTCGGTGTGGACCGTGTTCTGAAGTTCGCATTCGAGCTGGCGCAGTCGCGACCGAAGAAACATTTGACCAGCGCTACCAAGTCCAACGGCATCGCCATCACAATGCCCTACTGGGACGAGCGCGTGGCCGAAATGGCAAGTCGCTATCCCGATGTCAAGGTCGACAAATTTCACATTGACATCCTGACAGCGCATTTTGTACAGCGCCCGGACTTCTTCGACGTGGTGGTTGCCAGCAACCTGTTCGGCGACATTCTGAGCGACCTTGGTCCGGCCTGCACCGGGACGATTGGCATTGCCCCCAGTGCCAACCTGAACCCGGAGCGAAAATTTCCCTCTTTGTTCGAACCGGTTCATGGCTCCGCTCCTGATATTTCAGGCAAAGGAATTGCCAACCCGATTGGTCAGATTTGGTGCGGTGCCATGATGCTCGACTTCCTGGGCTACCGGGATGCCCATGATGGCGTCCTGGCGGCCATTGAGCGTGTGCTGGAACCTGGTAGCGGGGCGCCGCGCACGCCCGATATGGGCGGCACGGCGGGCAGCAAAGACGTTGGTTGGGCGATTGTTGATGCGCTTTGATCCAGCTCTTGTTACGAGACGAAATATTGCTCCTTGTCAGCAATAAATGCGACTAGAATTCGCGTCCGCCCTGCCTTTATAAGACGGCCGCTAAGCTGGCTCGGCGGCACCAGAATTTCAACTAAACAATTTCTTCAACGCTATTTCGAGTAAAGGGACTCATTGTGAACAAGACTGAATTGATCGAGCACATCGCCACGCACGCAGATATTTCCAAAGCAGCAGCCAACCGGGCGCTCGAGTCGGTTATCGGAGCTGTGCAGACGACCTTGAAGAAGGGTGGCTCGGTTTCTTTGGTCGGATTTGGTACATTTGCGGTGGGCAAGCGTGCATCCCGCGTCGGGCGCAATCCGCGTACCGGCCTGCCGCTGACCTATACCGCGTATCACAAGCCG
>CAYHDD010000803.1:0-1815 GCA_964355195.1 uncultured Rhodoferax sp.
TGTTGGGCAGCATGTATGCCCTGGTAGCGCTGGGCTACACCATGGTGTACGGCATTATTGGCCTCATCAATTTTGCGCATGGTGAGGTCTTGATGGTCGGGGCCATGACCAGTTGGACCATCATCGGCCTGATGAAGGAGGCGATGCCCGGCACACCAGGTTGGCTGGTGTTGTTGATTGCGCTGGCGATCTCTTGCGTGGTCGCGGCGCTGCTTAACTATGCGATTGAAAAAGTGGCCTACCGTCCTCTGCGCAACAGCCCCAAACTGGCTCCGCTGATCACCGCCATCGGCATGTCACTGCTGCTCCAGACGGTGGCCATGATCATCTGGAAACCCAACTACAAACCCTATCCGACGCTCTTGTCGAGCACGCCCTACGAGATTGGGGGTGCCGTGATTTCCCCGACCCAGGTGCTGATCCTGGGCACGACGGCGGTGGCCCTGGCGCTGCTGATGTGGCTGGTGAATTACACGCGGCTCGGGCGCGCCATGCGCGCCACGGCCGAGAATCCGCGCGTTGCAGCGCTGATGGGCGTGAAGCCCGACATGGTGATTTCAGCGACCTTTGTGATCGGCGCCGTGCTGGCTGCAATTGCCGGTGTGATGTGGGCTGCCAACTACGGTACGGTACAGCACAGCATGGGTTTCTTGCCGGGCTTGAAAGCCTTCACGGCAGCGGTCTTTGGCGGCATCGGCAATCTGGCGGGTGCTGTCGTAGGCGGCATTCTGCTGGGCTTGATCGAGTCGCTCGGAGCGGGCTACATCGGCGCCCTGACCGGCGGTGTGCTTGGCAGTCATTACTCGGATATTTTCGCCTTCGTCGTGTTGATCGGGGTGTTGACGCTGCGACCTTCGGGATTGTTGGGTGAGCGAGTCGCGGACCGGGCTTAGACCCACGCTGCCAACCAGACCCCAGATAAGGATAGTTATGAAACAAAAGAATCAACTCATCGTATTGGTGCTGTCGGCCATCGGCCTGCTGGTGCTGCCGCTGCTGCTGCAGGGCTTTGGCAATGCCTGGGTGCGCATAGCCGATATGGCCTTGCTCTATGTGCTGCTGGCGCTGGGCCTCAACATTGTGGTCGGCTACGCCGGTTTGCTCGACCTCGGTTATGTCGCCTTCTTTGCCATCGGCGCCTACATGTACGGCTTGCTGGCGTCGCCGCATCTGACGGAGACCTTCCAGACCTTTGCCAACCTGTTTCCTGACGGCATGCACACGCCGCTCTGGATTGTCGTGCCGGCCGCTGCCGGTCTGGCTGGCTTTTTTGGCGTGCTGCTGGGGGCGCCGACGCTGCGCTTGCGAGGTGACTATCTGGCCATCGTGACGCTGGGTTTTGGCGAGATCATCCGCGTCTTCATGAACAACCTGGATCACCCGGTCAACATCACCAATGGCCCGAAGGGCTTGGGACAGATCGACTCGCTGAGTTTCTTTGGCTTGAACCTGGGCAAGACCGTCACCGTGGCCGGTTTCGACGTGGCCTCGGTGTCGCTCTACTACTACCTGTTCCTGGCGCTGGTGATCGTTAGCGTCGTGATCTCGCACCGGCTCGAGATGTCGCGCGTCGGACGTGCCTGGATGGCAATTCGCGAGGATGAAATCGCCGCCAAGGCGATGGGCATCAACACGCGCAACATCAAGCTGCTGGCCTTCGCCATGGGCGCTACTTTCGGCGGCGTTTCGGGCGCCATGTTTGCCTCGTTTCAGGGTTTCATTTCACCCGAGTCGTTCAGCCTGATGGAGTCGGTCATGATCGTCGCCATGGTGGTGCTGGGCGGCATCGGGCATTTGCCCGGCGTGATTCTGGGC
>CAYHDD010000804.1:0-1815 GCA_964355195.1 uncultured Rhodoferax sp.
TGCGCGACACCGCTGTTGGTGCACCCGGACTGCGAACGCATTTTTCGGTGCAAGCGCCTCGATCTCAGTCAAATCGAGCGTGGCTCTTTGCAACTGGCCACGATAATTCGGGTGACAGCACGGCCGACGGAATAATTGCACCGCGCAGTCTTGCAGGCACCCTCCAATCGGTACACGGACTACTGGAAAGGCTCGAACGAAATCTGCTGCACATCACGCGCATGGTGCAGGGCACGAATCACGGTAATGCCGTCTGTCGTGACAATGTAAAACAGTATGTACGGCGTAGACGTTGGCCAACTGCGAACACCTTCTGCCAATTCAGGACGGGCGACCCATCAAGGGCTGGGTCACAAGTATGCTGGCTTCATGCTCGATGGTGTCTAAAACACGGTCAGCAGCGCTTTGGTTTTCTTCTGCAATGAACAGCCACGCCTCCAGCAAATCAGTCTGGGCACTGCCGGCAAACTGTACCGATGCCATCACTTGGCCGATCTTGCTTTAAGCGTCACCCTGCCTTTGGCTTTGATGGAAGCCATGTCCATCTTTTCCACGCGTCCCGCCTGAACATCTGCCATACCTTTGGCAATATCCGATTTCAATGCAACCAAGCTTGATGATTGCACTGTCTGGTAAGCCTCAAACAGACGCAGTGCTTCACGTATCACTTCGCTGGCAGAGCCATAGAGGCCGGAAGCCACATGCTCGCGAACACGTGTTTCTAACTCGATCGGTAACGATACATTGAGCGTCATGGGCATTTCCTTAGCATGGCAGACTTTGCCATATTATGTCATCGTTGGGGTGCAATCGCCTCGATCCCAGTCAAATCGGGCGTGGCTCTTTGCAACTGGCCACGGAATTAATTGGGGTCAGACTCCAATTTGTCATGCCGGACGCGATCCGGCATCCAGAAAGTCCAAGAGGCATGGATTGCGGATCGGGTCCGCAATGACAGGCAACGACACCCTCAAGCGCTTGGTGCGCGACACCGCTGTTGGTGCACCCGGACTGCGAACGCATTTTTCGGTGCAAGGGAATTAATCGGGGTCAGACTCCAATTTGTCATGCCGGACGCGATCCGGCATCCAGAAAGTCCAAGAGGCATGGATTGCGGATCAATGTCCGGGATGACAAAATATCGCAAATCAGCGACAATGTAGTGCTGAACACTACAATCAAGAGTTTGAAATGAGAACCATATCTGCTGGCGACGCCAACCGCCACTTCTCCACACTGCTCCGTGATGTCGCAACGGGCGAGATCATTACTGTGCTTTCGCGTGGCAAGCCCGTTGCTACCATTGCACCTGCTCGCTCTGGCGATGGTGAGCGCGAGGCGGCAAAGCTCAGCTTGCTCGGACGGCTTCGTCAGCAAACCCCCTCGGGGGCTTCGAACTGGACACGTGATGAACTGTACGAGGGCTGATGGATGAGAGTTGCCCTCGACACCAACATCCTGGCCTACGCGGAAGGCTTGGGCGATGAGCTACGCTGTAGCTTGGCATTGCAGTTGGTTGAAAAACTGCACAGCGCCGAGGTTGTACTGCCCGCCCAGACCCTGGGTGAGTTGTCGCGCGTCCTGACTGGCAAAGCCAAGCGCACCCCCTCGCAGGCGCGCGAGGCGGTATTGGGGTGGGCAGACAGCTTTGAAGTGGCGGACTCCACCTGGTTTGCTTTCCAGGCAGCGCTGGACTTGACCGTCGATCACCAACTGCCGATGTGGGACGCCTTGATTTTGGCTGTCGCCGCAGAGAACCACTGCCGACTGCTGCTCTCGGAAGATTTCCACAATGGCTTCACCTGGCGAGGCGTC
>CAYHDD010000805.1:0-1815 GCA_964355195.1 uncultured Rhodoferax sp.
CAGCTCTGCACGGATTTGAAGACGGGTGCCGGGCGGTAATGCTCGCCTTCTTCGTCAGCCTGCAGAGTGTTGGTCTCGGTGATGATGGGGTTGCCATGCGCCAGATTCAGCACAAAGAACGGTCCGGCATGCACGAACTCACTGGCCACGCTGTCAATCTCCGAAGCACTGGCTTGGCTCAGCAAGAGCGCTGCCTCGTTGCACCAGTTGTCGAAAATTCGGTCCAGCATGAAACAGGGGGCGTCGGTGGTCACCAAGGGCAGCTTGCCGGTGCTACAAAACACCCAACGCAGCCAGGCGACCAGTGTCGGGTCCACCTCCGGCCAGGTGATCACCTCGACGGCCGGGTTGCGCCAGGCGGGCGCGAAGAAGTGGGTGACCGTAGCGCGCTGCTTGTGCTGGAGCTTGGCAAAGATGCGCTCTGCGGGCAACGAACTAGTGTTGGAGGTGATCACTGCGTCAATGGCAATACGGGCTTCGATTTCGGCAAAGATGCGCCGCTTGAGATCAATGTTTTCAGTGGCGGCCTCGATCACCCAGTCACAGCCCTTGATCGCGTCGTAGTCGGTGCTGCCGTGGACATCTCTTTGCACGGCAGCGGCTTGTTGCTCCTTCATCTTGCCCTTGGCCAGCGCCTTGTTGGCGTACTCGGCAAAGCGGGCCAGGGCTGCATCGATGGCGGCTTGCGAGATGTCGATCAATGTCAGCTTGAGGTCGGGCAGGGCGCTCTTGAGGTAGTAGCCGATGTCCGGGCCGATGGCGCCAGCGCCGATGATCGCTACGTGACGCGGAAGGCCGCGGGCGGGGCATTGCAGGAGTGGGTTGTTCATGGGGACGGGCATGGGTCTTCCTCGGTTTTGGTGTCAAGCCGGTGCTTTGAGAAATAGTTGACAACGAAATGATATGCGCCTATCGTATACCGAATACCGGGTGCAGTCCAGTTGGAGCGGCGGGTTGATGCGCAAGTCGGAAATCGCAGTCATCCCGAATTGACACGAAAACAATTGACGGAGACCAGCAAAATGATCCAGCCTCAACGCCAGCCCGAGATGCCTGACCTGCGTGTCGTTGCGGTAGCGAATTTGCTGCTGCATGAGCAGCACGACGCCCAGCGCAGCGAGCCGCTGCTGCAGCGCCTGCGCACAGAAGGCGTATTGAAAAACCCCCCGATCGTGGCTGCGATTCCGGGCGAGCAGCGCTACGTGGTCCTGGACGGCGCCAATCGAGTCACCGCAGCGCAGACGATGGGGATGGAGCACATCGCAGTCCAGGTCGTCGATTACGAGGACCCGGAGCTGGTTCTTGACACTTGGTATCACCTCATCAAAGGCATGACTGTCGATCAATTCAAGGAGTTGCTGGCCAATCTGCCGGGAATCAGAACCGAGGCCGCCGATCTGATGCACGCGCGGGCGCTATTGGCACGCAGAGAATCGCTGGCTTTTGTCGAATACCCACACGGTGAGGTGTGCAGTCTGTTTGCCGAAGGGAACTTGCACCAGCGAACACAACGGCTCAACGACATCGTCGATCTCTACAAGGTGCGCGGCCAAATCTTTCGGGCCAACACGGATCATCTGCCGTCCTTGCTGCCGCTCTACGATGACATTACCGTGCTGGTGGTCTTTCCGCATTACGCGCCAGCTGAAATCCTGGATCTGGCCCGTGTCGGCGCCTATCTGCCAGCTGGTATTTCGCGTCACCTGATTCCACGCCGTGCGCTGCGCATCAACCTGCCGCTATCGATGCTGGGCGGCGGGGCCAGTCTGGACGAAAAGAACCGCTGGCTGAGTGACTGGATGAAGCAGAAAGTGG
>CAYHDD010000806.1:0-1814 GCA_964355195.1 uncultured Rhodoferax sp.
ACCCGTTGGCCTATCAGGACACCAAATTCATCAACCCCAGCCAGACCGAAAACTTTTTCGATAAGCGCACTGGCAAGCAGCGCAACATCTGGAGTGAATGGTTCAATCGCCAAAGTGAACAGGTCAACCGCAGTCGCGAAGACTGCATTGAGTGGCACAGAATAAGTCAGAAATCAATGCCCTTTTGGGTCGTCGTCGAGGCTTGGGATTTCGGTACGATTTCAAAGTACTTTGAAATGCTCAAGCGCAATCATCAAAACCGTGTCTGTGGGCGTCTGGGCATCAGCAACCCGACGGTATTGAAAGTCTGGTTGCAAGAAATAAACACGCTGCGTAATCGCTGTGCCCACCATACCCGTATCTGGAACCAGTACTCAAACAACCCGCTGCCAGTGTTGCCAGACCTCTATTTTCAGAAGCTGAACCTTGACGAACATGCCAGAAGAAGACTCTACGGTCTGATAGCAGTAATTTGGTATCTGGTAAAAACAATTGGTCCAAGCTCGGATTGGATCGAACGAATTGCAGACGTCATTGATTCCAAGCCGGTAATACCGGGGTGCCCGCTAATGGCAATGGGGCTCCCCGACGAGAAAGGTTTTCAACGGACACTGTTTGGCATCAATAGCCACACTTGAGCCACGCGATGAGCATGCTTGTAACCGCTCTTCGCTACTGGCACACACTGCGCCACCTCAAGCCGGTGCAGTTTTATGGGCGGCTATGGTTCAGGCTGTACCGGCCGCGCGTGGCCACTGCCTCCGCAACGCCACGGCTTCGAACACCGCAAGGCAGTTGGCAAACCCCAGCGGCGCGAGCGCCGTCGATGCTGGGGCCGCTCCATTTCAGGTTTTTGAACTTCGAGCACAGCCTGCCAGCCCAGGGCGGCTGGAACGAGCCCGCGCTGGACAAGCTCTGGCTCTACAACCTCCACTATTTTGACGACCTGAACGCGGGCGCAGCCGGCCAACGCTTTGCATGGCACCCGGCGCTGATCGAGCGCTGGTTGCGGGAAAGCCCACCCACCAGCGGCAACGGCTGGGAGCCTTACCCAACATCGCTGCGCATCGTTAACTGGGTCAAGTGGCTGGCGTTTGGCAATACGGCGCCTCTTGGCATGGTGCAGAGCTTGGCCGTGCAGGCACGCTGGTTGCTGAAGCGACTGGAGTGGCATCTGCTTGGCAACCATCTGTTTGCCAATGCCAAGGCGCTGGTGTTTGCCGGCTTGTTCTTTGAGGATGCCGAGGCCAGCGCGTGGCTGGCCAAGGGCCTGCGGATCATTGAACGCGAATTGCCCGAACAGGTGCTTCCCGATGGCGGCAATTTTGAGCGCAGCACCATGTACCACGCCATCTTTCTGGAGGACGTGCTGGACCTGGTGAACGCTGCCGGGCACTGGCCTGGCAGAGTACCCGAACAGCAAGTTGCGCAGTGGCGTGACGCAGCCGCACGGATGCTGGACTGGTTAGCCGGCATGACGCACCCGGATGGCGAGATTGCGCTGTTCAACGACGCCGCGTCTGGCATTGCGCCGACTCTTGCTGAATTGCGTTCTTACGCGCAGCGGCTTGGGATTTTTTCTGTCATTGCCAACTCAAAGGATGTCATTGCGGACTTGATCCGCAATCCAGTGCAGCCAACTACCTGGATGCCCCCGGATCGGAGTCCGGGGCAGGCTCCTCAAGTCCGGCATGACAATTCTCTTTTGGCGCCCCCCCTCACTGTCATTGCGGACTCCAAGGATGTCATTGCGGACTCCAAGGATGTCATTGCGGACTTGATCCGCAATCCAGACGGCCTGGATCCCGGCCTGC
>CAYHDD010000807.1:0-1812 GCA_964355195.1 uncultured Rhodoferax sp.
ATATGGTGCCCTTCATCGACGTGATGCTGGTGCTGCTGATCATCTTCATGGTGACGGCGCCCCTGATCACGCCCAGCCTGATCAACCTGCCCAGTGTGGGCAAGGCGTCCCAGCAGCCCGATCAGGTGTTGCAAATCGTGATTGGCAAAGGCGAGGTGCTGGAGTTCAAAGTGCGTGACAAGACCACCACGGTGCCACTCAAGGATATTGCGGCGGCGGTCAGGCAAGCCCAGCGCGCACAAGCCAAAGCTGGCATAGCGCCGGTGGTGATCAGCGCCGACAAGGACATCAAGTACGAGAGCGTGGTCAAGCTCATGGACACGCTGCAACGTGCCGGTGTGCAACGCATCGGCCTGTCGGTGCAGGTCAACCCCTAGTACTCCACCCCACAGATTTCGAAACATGAAAACGCGCCTTCACCCCGATCTCGTCGTTGCAAATGCGCGCCATGCCGTCGGGCATGGCTGCGCTTTGCGCCTAGACCTCGGGTCGAATCCGTCGTTTTCATCATGTTCCGAAACCTATGGGTCGGAGCACTAGGACCGAAGGCTGTGCATGCTGGCCGCCAGTGATCGCCTTGAATTCGTGCCACCACCGCCACCCGGCCTGCTGCGCGCGGCCGCGCTGGCGGTACTGGCGCACACCTTCTTGCTGGTGGCCCTGACCTGGGGCGTGCAATGGAAGCGCGAGGCCAGCACGCTGAGCGTGGATGCCGAGCTCTGGTCGGCGCTACCGCAACAGGCAGCACCACCACCACCCGAGCCCGCCCCTGTGAACCCCGCCACGCCGGTCCCGGCTGAGCCCACGCCAGCACCGGTCGTGGCGCCCGAACCGAAGGTTGACATCGCGATCGAGCAGGAGAAGCAACGCAAACAAAAGGAAGCCGAGAAGGCATTGCAGCAGGAGCAACTCCGACATGAACAGCAGCTGCTGGAGAAGCAGCGTCTGCACGACAAACAGGAGAAAGAGCGCAAAGCGGCCGACGAGAAGAAGAAACTGGAGCGGGAAAAGCAGCGCCGCGAGGCCCTTCAGGCCGAGAAAGAGGCCAGGCGCATCGAGGAAGACCGGAGCAAGAATCTGCAGCGCATGACTGGCCTGGCCGGCGCCAGCGGCAGCGCCAACAGCAGTGGCAGCGCATTGCAGTCGAGCGGTCCCTCACCCGGCTACGGCGGACGCATCAGCGCACGAATCAAACCCAACATCGTATTCACCGCCAGCATCGCTGGCAACCCAGTGGCTGAAGTGGATGTCAATATGGCGCCCAACGGCACCATATTGAGCCGTCGCCTGACCAAATCGAGCGGCGTCAAGTCGTGGGACGAAGCCGTTCTGAAAGCCATCGACAAGACCGAGAAGCTGCCACCTGACACCGATGGCCGCGTACCCGCTTCACTGACCATCAGCTTCCGTCCGAAAGACTGACATCCAACATCCCGTTTCGAGTTGGGGACAGAGCTGAAGATCTGTCCCGCAATTGCTAATTATTATCAAAAACAATCTCGGCCTGCCCCTGCGCGGCCTGGGCACGCCAGTCGGCCAGCGCGGCGTTGCTGGGGAAGAACCTGAAGCGCTCGCCGAGCAGCAACTCCGCACAGGCCTGGCCCGCCTCGCCCTGACTTGACACGCGCAAGCGAACCGCCAGCGCACGAACCAGCTCGCCCTGCTCGGTCTGCTCGCGCTGCGCCGGATAGTCGCGGATCAGGCGCGCCACATCAGGCGCCTTGGCGTTGACGCTGACACGCAGAAACTTTCCGAAACGACACCGCGCCTGCTCCAGACTCCAGAGTTGTGTCAGCGTCAGTTGCAGGCCGC
>CAYHDD010000808.1:0-1811 GCA_964355195.1 uncultured Rhodoferax sp.
CTGCTGCAGCGGCGCCATGAAGAACGCTTTGAAGATGCGTGCACTGCGCCCAAAAGCCGAAATCTACGTGCTCTTCCGCGACATGCGCACCTACGGTTTCAAGGAGGACTACTACCGCGAGGCCGCCAACAAGAGCGTCCAGTTCATCCGCTACCAGCCTGATGACAAGCCGATGGTCGAAGCCGTCACGCAAGGCGGTCGCGACTACATCCGGGTCACCGCAACCGATCCGGTGCTCGGCAAGAAACTGCAAATCGACGTTGACAAGCTGGTGTTGTCTGCCGCCGTCATCCCGCCGGCAGACGCGCAAGACATCGCCCGCTTCTTCAAGGTGCCGCTATCACCCGACGGCTTCTTCCAGGAGGCTCATGTCAAATTGCGACCGGTAGACTTCGCTGCCGAGGGCGTTTACCTGTGCGGCACCGCGCACTACCCCAAGCATTTGTCGGAGACCATCAGCCAGGCCTATGCAGCGGCCGGGCGTGCCCTGACCATGCTGTCCAAAGACACCGTCATCGCCTCCGGCGCCGTGTGTGAGGTGACAGCGCGCGACTGCGTTTCTTGCGGTGCCTGCATCACCGTCTGCAACTACAACGCCATCGAGTTTCAGGACACACCGCGTGGAAAAAAGGCGGTCGTCAACCCCGTGCTGTGCAAGGGCGACGGCCTGTGCTGTTCGAAATGCCCGAGCGGTGCGATCAGTCTGAAGCACTACACCGACGACGAGGTGTTCCATCAGATCGATGCCGCGCTGTCCCTGCGCACCAAGCGCGTCATCCCCATTCTTCAAGTGAGCTAAGCATGGCCTCTCCGAACGAATTCAAACCCATCGTCGTCGGCTTTCTGTGCAATTGGTGCTGCTACGGCGGCGCCGACCTGGCCGGCGTATCGCGATTCCAGTATCCCTCGCACCTGCGCGTGATACGCCAGATGTGCTCGGGCCGGGTGGACCTTGAGTTCATTTTGCGATCCTTCATCAAAGGGGCCGATGGCGTCTTTGTCGGCGGCTGCCACCTTGGTGACTGTCATTACAACCCCGAAGGCAACTACGACGCGCTCGGAAACAGCATGATCGCCAAGCGCATGCTGGCGCACATCGGCATCAACCCGGAGCGTCTGCGCCTGGAGTGGGTATCGGCCGGCGAAGGCAACCGTTTCGCCGAAACGCAGACCCAGATCGCGGAAGTCATGAAACGCCTCGGCCCGCTGGGCTCCTCCGAGGGCCTGAGCGGCGAGGAGCTCCAGGCCGGACTACAGGCGGCCATCGACCTGGTGCCCTACATCAAGCTGGTCGAACGTGAGCGCTTTCGCCTGCCGGTGCGCACCGAAGAGAACTACCACAAGCAGTACAGCGGCAACACCGAATTCGACGCACTGTTCAAGGACATGGTGCTCGACAAGCTGAGCATGGGCCAGATTGCCGGCTACGCACGCGGCCATGTAGTTTCCGCCAGCCAGATCGCCGCCGGCCTCAGGATGCAGGGGCCCGAAGTCAATCGGCACCTCAACGTGCTGGCCCAGCGCGGCGTCGTCAAGATCGAGGGCGATCAAGTGCAAGTGGTGGCGGTATAAGAACAAAGTGAAGCATCCCCATGTGTGAACAAACCATCACCAGCATCATCGAAAAGTACCGCGGTCAACCGGGTTCGCTGATCCACACGCTGACCGAAATCCAGCACGAGAACCACTGGTTGCCGCGCGAGGTGATGGAGCTTGTCGCGGCTGCGCTGCAATTCCCGTTCAGCCAGGTGTTGCAGATCGCCAGCTTCTACAAGTTCTTCAGCCTTTCATCCTAAGGACGGCACGAGGTG
>CAYHDD010000809.1:0-1798 GCA_964355195.1 uncultured Rhodoferax sp.
CGTCTTTCTCGATGTACTTGCGGTATTCGTCCAGCGTGGTGGCACCGACGCAATGCAGTTCGCCACGGGCCAGCGCTGGCTTGAGCATGTTGCCGGCATCCATCGCGCCTTCAGCTTTGCCGGCACCGACCATGGTGTGCAACTCGTCGATAAAAACAATCGTTTGACCTTCGTCCTTGGCCAGATCCTTGAGCACGTTCTTCAGGCGCTCTTCAAATTCGCCGCGAAACTTGGCGCCCGCCAGAAGTGCCGCCATGTCCAGCGACAGAACGCGCTTGCCCTTGAGCGAATCCGGCACCTCTCCCGCAACAATGCGTTGTGCCAGACCTTCGACGATGGCGGTCTTGCCAACGCCAGGCTCGCCAATCAAGACCGGATTGTTCTTGGTGCGACGCTGCAAGACCTGAATGGCGCGCCGGATTTCATCGTCACGCCCAATCACCGGGTCCAATTTGCCCATACGGGCACGCTCTGTCAGATCCAGACAGTACTTCTTCAACGACTCGCGCTGCTCCTCGGCGTCGGCGCTGTCAACATTCTGACCACCGCGTACAGCCTCTATAGCCGTCTCCAATGACTTGCGGGTCAGACCATTTTCCCGTGCCATGCGACCGATGTCTTGCTTGCTGTCAGCCAGCACCAGCAGAAACAGCTCGCTGGCCACAAACTGGTCAGACCGTTTGATGGCTTCCTTCTCGGCGAGTTGCAGCAAGCTGACCATGTCGCGCCCGACCTGCACCTGCTCCTGCCCCTGCACTTCGGGCAGGCGCTTCAATGCACCCTCGGAGGCGCTCAGGAGACCCGCTAGATTCACCCCGGCCCGTTGCAGCAGTGCCCTGGGGCCGTCCGCCTGACGCAGCATCGCCATCAGAACATGGACTGGCTCGATATAGGCGTTGTCCTTGGCCAGCGCCAAGGTCTGTGCCTCACTCAAGGCTTCCTGAAATTTCGTCGTCAGTTTTTCAATTCGCATGACAATCCCCATCGGTTTCGATTGCCCTTCACCTTGGGCTGTCTCGAGACATTTCAAGTACTGCGCTTTTGGACATCATTGACTAGAATTAGGCAATGATCATTCACCAGTTGCAAGCCAGCTACGAGATGGAGCAGGACCGGATCCTGGTGCGCATGAACACGCGCAACGCAGAAGAACTGCGGCTTTGGTTGACACGGCGGATGGTCAGGAATCTGTTTCCACACCTGACCGAAGTGACGACCGAAATGGTCTCCCGCCAGACATCGGACAGCCATCACGATGGCGCCAATATCAGCGCCCTGAAGGAATTCAAGAAGCAGGAATCGTTGCAGCGCTGCGATTTTTCGACCCCCTTCAACAGCCAGGCCACGGCCTGGCCGGTCGGCGATGCACCCTTGCTGGTCAGCACCGTGCGCCTGACGCCTGGCGAGACGGGAACAATGTGCCTCAGATTTGAAGAAAGCCTGCCCGGCGTGCCTCAAGCCCGCAGTTTTTCAGTCACACTCAATCATGAGCTCCTGCACGGATTTCTACACCTGCTGGAGTCGGCACTGCAACCCGCTGACTGGGGCATCGCCCTGGTCCACGGTTTGAACTCAAAGGACAGTTCAACCCTGGACGACTTTGATCTCGTCAAGCCGCAGTACCTGAACTGAAGCGCTACTTGTTTCAAGCGCTGTTTGTCGCCACGATGCCCCAACGCGCCAGGGCCACGTCGTCAGTCTCCCGGGCGTCAACCCAGCGCCCGCCCTCGGAGGTTTGTTCCTTCTTCCAGAACGGTGCCTGGGTCTTGAGGTAGTCGATCAAGAACTCGCATGCCTG
>CAYHDD010000810.1:0-1797 GCA_964355195.1 uncultured Rhodoferax sp.
GGCTTCCACCCGGAAGTTGGTCGCACGGGCGAAAAGCATCGCAACGTTGCCAGCAGTGCATCACAGCGTTGCAACAGTTGGTACACAACCTCGTGTCGCCCCAACTGAGTACGCAAAGCGTCTTGGTGGTGCAGCACCGTCCAGTGCAAGGCCGCCCCAAGCTTGGCATCTGGTAGTAAATCTGGAAAGCGGCAGGGCACTGCTAGCCATTGGCCGCGGGCGATATGTTCGTTCACATATCGTCCCCACTGCACCTGACCCTTGGGCGCCGTCAGCACGTCTTCATGGTGTTCAAACCGGCGCTGGGTTTGCTTGAGCACTGCAGCGATACGCATTAACACCGTGGCGCTCAGTACCCACGTCGGGATCATTCGATCCGACTGGGCCACCATGCGCTGGATAGGCAAGATTTCTGGTGTGATTCTAAAGCCCGTTCCGACCAGCATATCGCCCGCGCTACGCCAGGTAAAGCGGGGCTCCAGCACCAGCCCCAAGTCGGGTTTGGCAGTGGCTGGCGATAGCAATGGCATGGCACCAATATGCGTGTCCGTTTCAAGCCATAGGCCAACGTCACCGTTTGCTGTGCCGACTTGCCCACGCACACCGAAGTCGTGCAGCAGGCCGTGGTTTATGCGCAGAAAGTCTTCGCTGCGACGGTGTGACAACTCCTGCAGTCTATTTCTGTCTGTCTTGGCATCTATGAACCAAGACGCCGCGGCGACAAAGCTGCGGGCGCTGTCAGGCAGACGCTGTACCGACTGTTGCGCCAGCGCCTTAGCCACTGCTACTCCGGCAAGCTATCGATGTATGCGTGTATTTCATCGCGAAAGCCACTCACATGGCCTTGGGCGATGTACTCCAGCAGCAAGGGCTTTAGTTCAGTTTGCAGCTTGGTTTTCGCCTTTTCAACATCTGACTCCAAAAAGTAAGCGTGTCCCGGCAAGAGCTGGAATCCGTCGTCAGCCGCGTGAGTCACAAAAATATCCAACAGCTGCGTAAAACACTGCTCCATGAGGTCGCAAGCCTTTGCCCGGTCGCTCAACACGCCTATCTCCGGCCACATGGTCAAAAAAGCAAAACGTCGGCGTACCGCCACATCCATCAAGGCGATGCTGCGGTCGGCGGTGTTCATAGTGCCCAACACAAACAAGTTGGGTGGCAAGCGAAGGGTATGGCCACCAATTTCAGTAAATACGTGTTCGAGCTCGACCTGTCGGTCGGCATCACCGGGCTCAAACAGGTACAGGCACTCGCCAAGAACCTTGGCTAAGTCGGCCCGGTTGATTTCATCAATGGCTAGCAAATAGGACTGGTCAGGTCTTGCCTTCGCTTGGGCTACCGCACGCAGCAGGTGTCCGCCCGCAGGCGCAAATCGAACACCTTGAACGCTGTCATCGGTGACCGGGCGCAACCCGCCCAAGAATGACTCGTAGGTCGTTCCAGCATGAAACTGAATCACCTGTCCATTTCCCTGGTAATTGCTTTGCAGCAAGCCTTTTGCCAATCGCGTTTTGCCTGTGCCAGGTGGGCCTTCTAAGACTACGAAACGTCGCGATTCCAGCAGTTTGGCGACGGCGGTGGCGTTCGTCGGCGGCATCAAATGCGCCATCCATTGGGATTTAGTCGCCTGCGCCACAGACTCCGTGGCGCTTTTTCGGTCTATGCCTCGCTCATCCATGAACAAGTCGATGAAAACCGTGATCGCCAACGCAAGGGCATTTTGGCGGACGGGTGTTTCTGAGTCGATCGGTGCATAACAGGCGTAAAGAACCTGACCATACTTCTCCATCGAGTTGC
>CAYHDD010000811.1:0-1796 GCA_964355195.1 uncultured Rhodoferax sp.
GTGGGCGTCACCAATGGCTGGCGCATGAACGACGTGCTGCCCTCGAGCGAAGTCATCAAACTCATTCAGTCAGAGGTACCACTGGTGCAGTTGGAGGCAACCCAGCCGGGCGAGACCGCCGAGCGCTGGGGCTATGCCGACGCTACCGGTCAATACGACCCCCAACTGGGAGAAATCGGCGTCATCAGCAGCGTGACCAAGGCCTTTTGCGGCGACTGCAACCGGGCTCGGCTGTCCACCGAGGGGCAACTCTACCTTTGCCTGTTTGCGTCGCAGGGGCATGACCTGCGCTCGCTCGTGCGTGCAGGCTGCGCCGACGCCGAACTGGCCTCGGCAGTCCAGCGTATCTGGCAAGCTCGCTCAGATAATTACTCAGAACTTCGCGGCTCGCTGGCGAGCGATAGCGGCGCACCGCTGCGGCGCGTCGAAATGAGCTATATCGGAGGCTGAAATGATCACCCCAGACCAAATCACGGCCTTGATCCTGGCCGGCGGGCGGGGTAGCCGCATGGGCGGGCTTGACAAGGGTTTGCAGAATTTCCAAGGCATGCCGCTGGCCTTGCACACCTTGACCCGTTTGCAGATCAGCGGTGGCGTCGGCCAGATCATGGTCAATGCCAACCGCAATCTGGCTGCCTATGAGTCCTTTGGCGCGCCGGTCTGGCCTGATGGCCTGGACGATTATGCCGGTCCCCTGGCCGGATTCTTGACCGGGCTGGAGCGTTGTGAAACCCCATTTTTATTGACTGTGCCGTGTGACACCCCGCTGTTCCCGCTCGACTTGGCAGCGCGCCTGGCCAGTGCCCTCGACGCGCAGGAGGCCGACATCGCCATGGTGAACGCGCCGGAGGTCGACAGCCAGGGCCAATGGCGCTTGCACAGCCAGCCGGTCTTCTGCCTGCTACACGTCAGCCTGCTGGAAAGTCTGGTCCGATTTACACAGCACGGCGGGCGCAAGATTGGCGCCTGGACCGCACAGCACCGCACCGTCATGGTCCCCTTTGATTTACCTGGCGACGACAAGCACGCCTTTTGCAATGTCAATTCGCTGACCGAACTGCGCCAATTGGAAAGCACCGCGTCATGAAGACCACCGCCGCCATCGCCGCCCAACTTGAAGGCTATGACCCCCAGGCGCTGCGTGCGAGCAGCGTCAACGACTTTTTGTCGCACCTGGTGGAGCCCGTCGTAACAGACGAAATCACGGGCATCTTTCAGGCATTGGGGCGGGTCCTGTCGAGCGACATCATTTCACCCATCAGCGTCCCCCCGCACGACAACTCGGCGATGGACGGCTACGCGTTCAATGGCGAGCAACTATCGGTCTTGACCGCCAACAACCCAGTTCTGAAGCTGCGCGTGATGGGCACCGCAATGGCCGGTAAAGCCTGGCAGGGATCAGTGCTGAGCGGAGAGTGCCTCAAAATCATGACTGGCGCCGTCTTGCCGCCAGGCCTCGACACGGTTGTGCCACAGGAATTTGTCTGCGCCGATGGATCGACCATTTCGTTCCCGCGCAGTGTGCTGCAACCAGGTGATAACCGTCGTCGGCTCGGCGAAGATCTGATGCAGGGTAAGGCCGCGCTGAAAGCGGGTGATCTTCTGACACCCGCCGCCCTTGGCTTGCTGGCCAGCATGGGAATTGCCGAGGTCAAGGTCTGGCGCAAACTGCGCGTAGCCTACTTTTCGACTGGCGATGAGATTTTGAGCCTGGGTGAAGCACCACGTGAAGGCGCCGTATTTGATAGCAACCGCTATACCGTTTTTGGCCTGCTGAGCCGCCTTGGCTGCGAGGT
>CAYHDD010000812.1:0-1786 GCA_964355195.1 uncultured Rhodoferax sp.
CGTGACTTCGCGCGCATGCACACGGTTCATTTCACCAACCTGAGCTTTGTCCTTCCCAGATATTCAGCGGCCACCGTGCCAACCTGCGCCAGGTGGACCTGCTCGGCCTCCACGCGATCGCGCGCGAGCTGCAGCCGCTCGGCCAACTCCTGGGCAAACGGCACGGATTCCGGGGCCGGCACAGGCGCCGGTTCGCCGCTCGCGTCGGGGGCCGCCAGCCGAATAAACTCGCCGGCCCCCTCCCCCACGCGCGCATCCAGCCGGACGGCCGTCACATCGCCTTCGGCATCGCGCCATACCGGCATTCCCGAGGCTGGTGTGCGCCGGTCGAAGATCAGCTGCGCACGGACCATCTGGCTCATCAGGGATTCCCGCGGGGTCGCCTGTGCGTCGAGCGCACGGTGCCACGACGGGTGGGTAAGGTCGCGTTGCGACGTGCTCATGACCGGTCATCCTGTGAATCGTCGGCGGCCCGCCGCTTGCCCTCGATGGAGAGCACCACGACATCTGGCGCGTCATCGTCCGCACCCTGCACGCGAGCGCGCCCGCGCTCCTTCTCATCGAGAGCGGGGCGTCGCGTCGTGCCGGCCTCTGGTCTGGTCCCGAGCAGTGCCTGGATATTCATAGTTGCGGCACCTCCTGTGCCGACCGCCTTGCGTGGGGACCTAGGTACACTTTGCCCCTATCGCTGGCATCGGCACCCCGCCGGCGAATCTTTAGCCATTTTCCCGACTTCCTTCCTTATGACTTCACCCGAACCAGTTCCGGTCGATACTGGGGAGTGGGCGAGCGGATCCGGCCGCGCATGGCACGCATCGTGCGTGTCATGTCGGCCATCACTGCGGGCACGCCTGCGTCTCCTGGAGGGATTACCGCTCCCATGCGAATTACCAACAACATGGCATCCCGGCTCGCCGTGGCGCAGTTCGACATTGCGCGGCAGAAGCTCGACGACGCTCAGGTCCGGGTCACCACCGGCCGGAGGTTCGCGACGGCTTCCGAGGATCCGACGGCGGCCCTCTCCATCATGGCCAACGATGGCGCCCTGAGGGCGCTCGACCAGTACAAGCGAAACATCGGCGCGGGCAAGCGGCGGCTCTCCTTCGAGGAGAGTGCCGTCGATCAACTGTCGACGCTGCTCGAGCGCGCCAAGGAGCTGGCTCTCTCGCAGGCCACCGACACCGCATCGCAGCAGACCCGGCAAGCGGTCAAGGCGGAGGTCAACCAGCTGCTGCAGCAGGCGGTTGCCCTGGCCAATACGCAGGACGGGAGTGAGTATCTCTTCGGCGGCACGCTGAGCGGCACGCCGCCTTATGAAGTCACCACGGCCGGCAGTGTTTACCAGTTCACGGCCTCGGGAGGATCGGGCGATCGGCAGATCGAGATTGCCGCCGGCCAGAGAGCCAACACCGCACACGATGGCACGCAGGTGTTTGGCACCGCGACCTCGGGGGCGCTCAAGTCGTTGCAGGACCTCGCCACGGCCCTGGACAGCGGCACCCGTGCCGCAGTCGCCGCGTCCATCGACGCCATCGACACCTCCATCGGGATCACCGAGAAGAACATTGGTGAAATCGGGGCGCGCCAGAACCAGATGCAGATTGCCGAGGCGAATATCTCCGCGTTCAGCCAGAACCTGACCGTGGTCAACTCGGACCTTCAGGACGTTGAAATGGAAACCGCCATGGTCGAACTGATCAGTCTCCAGACCGCGTACCAGGCCGCCATGTCCGCGACCTCGCGGGTGATGAGCCTGAACCGCGCAGACTACCTGCGATGACCCTCC
>CAYHDD010000813.1:0-1783 GCA_964355195.1 uncultured Rhodoferax sp.
ACACCCGACCTTCTCATTACGAATGAGCTGCTCTACCGACTGAGCTACACCGGCTGGAACGCGAAATTATAGCGGCTCATTTGGGCTCGCCGCAGCGTTGGCTTAGGCGCTGAGGGCGTGATCCAGGACTTCGCGCACGTCGCTGCTGAGGTCGGTCTTGGCTGCCACGCGTGCCAACGCTTCACGGGCGGCGCTGCGGTAGGGCTCAACCAGTTTCTTCCAGCGGTCCAGGGCTCGCGCCAGGCGGGCCGCCACTTGCGGATTGATGGCGTCGAGCTCGATCACGCGCTCACTCCAGAACACATAGCCGGCGGCGTCAGCTCGGTGGAAGGCGCCGGGGTTTGCACTACAGTAACTGAAGATCAGGCTGCGGGCGCGGTTCGGATTGCGAAGGTTGAAGTCGGGGTGGCTCATCAACTGGCGTACTGTGGGCAGCACCTGGCCGGCCCGATCACAGGCGCTGGCCTGCACGGCAAACCACTTGTCGAGCACCAGTTCTTCGTTCTTGAAGCGGCTGTGAAAACGCGCCAGGGCCTGCGTTGCGAGCTCATGGCCACTGCTGATCAGCGCTTGCAAGGCGTTTGCCTGGTCGGTCATGTTGGAGGCGTCCCGGAAGCTCTGGTAGGCCTTGCCGGGCCATACCGTGTCACCGCTGAGGCGTGCCGCGAGGCAAAGCTGCGCCAGTGCCAGGCCGGCCAGGGCACGACGCCCGGCGGACAACGTGTCAGGCCGGTAGCTGCCGTTGTTGCGGTGGGTCTCGTAAGCCCATTGCCAGTCGGCCAGCAGCGCCTGCGCCAATTGCGCACGCATCGCTTCACGCACGGCGTGGATGCGCTGCGGATCAACCACTTCAAGTTGCTCGGCGATGTAGGTCTCAGACGGCAGCGTGAGCACCAATTCCTTGAACGCAGCGTCCAGTTCATGGTGGCGCAGCACCTGGCGCATGGCGTCCAGGTAGGCGAGGTCGAGCACGTTGCCGACGTCGCCAGCAGCGGTGTCGTGAAGCGCTTTCAGTGCGCTGCGCAGCGACAGCCTTTGGCCGGCTTCCCAGCGGTTGAAGGGGTCTGGGTCATGCGCCAGCAGGGTCAGCAGCTGTGCGTCGGTGTAATCAAAATCCACTACCACCGGGGCGCTGAAGCCGCGCAGGATGGAAGGCACCGGTACCTCGGCCACATTGACAAAGGTGAGAGATTGCTCCTCGCTGCTCATGACCAGCAGATGCTGTTGCCCCTCGGGCACTGCGCTGCCTTGCAACTGCAACGTCAGCGCGGCGCCGTCGCTGCCAAGCAGTCCCAGAGAGACCGGGATCACGAAGGGCGCCTTGACTGCCTGACCAGGGGTGGCGGCGCAGCTCTGGCGCAGGGTCAGCGTGTAAGTGCGGGCCGCTGCGTCGTACTCGCCGTGGGCGGCGACGTGTGGTGTACCGGCCTGGCTGTACCAGCGCTTGAACTGATCCAGGTGCAGCGCCAGCGCCGAGTCAGGGTTGGCATCGGCCACCGCCTGTGCGAAATCGTCGCAGGTCACGGCTTGGCCATCGTGGCGCGCAAAGTACAGGGTCATGCCCTTGGAAAACCCGTCACGACCGACCAGCGTTTGCATCATGCGAACCACTTCAGCGCCTTTTTCGTAGACGGTGACGGTGTAGAAGTTGTTGATCTCGATGTAGCTGTCGGGGCGCACCGGGTGTGCCATCGGGCCGGCGTCTTCCGGGAACTGGCTGTTGCGCAGCACGCGCACATCGCCGATGCGTTTGACGGCGCGCGCCGAAGACTCGGCACACAGG
>CAYHDD010000814.1:0-1779 GCA_964355195.1 uncultured Rhodoferax sp.
TGATGTTGGCTGCCTTGCTCCCGATATAGCCCCAGTAGCCCGGTTCAAGATAAAGCGTTACGGGTTGCGATTGACTGCTGGCGCTGAGCGTGTCAGTACCCGTGCCGTCCCAAATGAAATTGGGTGCAGTCGTGCTTAGCGTGTAGGTGTCATTGCCGGTTCGAGCGGTCTTGCTGGGCCCGTATAGGTACTGTAGCGCGGCAATGTCAAGTGGGCTGTAGGCCAAGTGGTACTGGGCGGGATAGTCGGTATAAGACATGACCGTCCAAGTCGTGTTTTCCTCAGATGCGGGCAGATACGGCCCCGCGTCCACCGTCCCAGTCGAGTCCACATTACTGAACACGTGCTTCAGTCCAAACGTGTGTCCCAATTCATGGATCAGGACATACGCAGCATCAGTAGTGTCCCAACGTTCTTCAGAGGAGAACGAGCTGGTTAGGCTCGAAATCCGATGCTGAATTTGTTGAGGGTGGTGTAAGTAGTTGATTTATTGGGATAGTTTCAAACATGGACAGGCTCAAGATTTGTAATATTTCATACAGGCTGTGATGATCAAGATGCAGACGTTTCTTTGCGATGGCGATCAACAAATACGTCGATATGGCAATCCAGATCTGCGTCTTCACCGCGTTCTCGCTGGTGCCAAAGAAGACCTTGATGCGCAAGTGCTGCTTGATCCATTTGAAGAACAACTCCACCTGCCAGCGTTGGCGGTAAAGATCGCCGATCAACTCCGGCTTCAAGGCAAAGTTGTTGGTCAAAAACACCAACCGTTTTCCGCTGACATCCTTGACCACGACCCGACGCATTGTTGTGGGGTAATCCTTGCTCGACTGATGAGTTGTCAGCACACCAGTCTGATCGCACAGCACCGCAGTGCCCACCCGGTCCACCGGATGCGAGTAGCGACGCTTGAACTTGGTGTTGCTCTTGGCGCGGGTCACGAAGAACGCTTGGGCCTCGTGAATCACAAACAGCCGGGCGAAATCCAGATAGCCCCGATCCATCAAATAAAACGCGCCGGGCTCCAGCACCAGATCGTCCATAACATTGACCTCGTGCGTCTTGCCATCGGTAATGTGTATGAAACTGGGGATATTGCCTCTCAAGTCCAGCAGGGTGTGCAGCTTGATGGCCGCCTTGGTCGAGCGAAACGGTGCCCAGGCAAACACCGACAGGCACAGGTCGATGGTGCTGGCGTCGAACGCGTAGACCGCAGCGTCGAGTTCCAGCCCAAAAGGCTCCTTGGCGTACAGGGGGCGCGCCAGGCCAATCAGGTGCTGGGCGAAGTCCGCATAGATTTGCCATGGGCGCGTGGCATTCGCATTGGCCAGCGTGTTGCGCGAAATAGTCTGACAACGAAACCCCATGTGATACAGCCGACGCGCCTGAGCGCGAAGGTTGACTTCGATGTCGCGCAAGGACTCGCGGTAGGTCAACTGGGCGAATGCCATGGCGAAGAACTGATCCAGACAAGAGAAGTCCTTGACCTTGTGTTCGCCCCGATGGTCGGCCACACAGCGACGAAACGTGCTCAGCGGCAAATAGAGCATGAGTTGCGCAAATACGAGCTTGCCTTGGTGCATAGTGGTTTTGGGCGGAAACCCGCAAAAAACCACAAGTCTGACGCTCGACGTTCAAATCGAGACCAGACCGCATCGCTGAATTAAACAAGTAAATCATTAACTTACGACGTCCTGATGCTTTAACGTTGGGACACTACTGATTTGAGATCTATTCGTGGTGACGTTCCCAAGCGTAAATCCCTCCGTCAGCCAT
>CAYHDD010000815.1:0-1778 GCA_964355195.1 uncultured Rhodoferax sp.
CGCCATACCCTTGCAGCAGCGGCGGATACCAGAAGCCCCAATGGTTGTCGGTCAGGAAGCCGTCTACGCCGTCTTTTTGATGCACAAGCCCAGCAATCTTCTCAAGATCGTCGAAGGTGTCGGGCATAGCCAGCCCTCTTGCCTTCAAAAAGTCGTAGCGCGTCGCAATCGTCATCCCCGAATCCGTGACCCACGGCACACCGTACGCGGCGCCCTTGGCATCGCGCAGGGGCGATACCGCGCCCGGCAAGAAATCCTGGAAATCCCACCCTTCGGGCGTCTTGTTGCGGTCCGCGATGTACGGGTCCAGAGGTGTTAGCCAGCCATTACCGATCCATCGATTGGTAAATACGAAGGTGATGTTTAGCACGTCGAAGCCCCCGCCTTTGGTAGAGAGTTCCAGGTCAGCCCGCTGATTGTAAATTTGCAAACCCGGTGTTTCGTAATTGACCTTGGCACCCGTTAGTGCCGTGAACTCGGGCAGGTAGTCCGCCAGCAACACCGGGTACTTGGCGTTCCAGCACGCGACGTTCAGCGTGACGCCGCTAAAGCGCTTGACCTGCCCGATTACTGCAGGTGCGTAGCCCATCAATGATGCGCCGGCAACGCCTGCTCCAGCTTTGAGAATCGCGCGGCGATTCGTGACAGCCACCCCGGGAACGCCGACAAGCGGAAGTTGAAACCGATCTTTACTGGTCATTGTGGATTCCTTTCTATTTAGCGATTAAAAAATGGCGGAACATGCTTAAATGATAACGCTAACATTTTTTACCTACACCTAGGTTTTCCCTTACTTAATTGCGAAGTTAGGGATGGTCTGAATAATTAGTTGCAGGCTATGGCACATGGTCGCTGACTTACACCTCTTGCGTTTTCGGCTCATTCAGCCCAGTCAGGCCGTGTTTTTGACACCACTTTGACCCTGCCTGGCCTTGTGCAATGCCATTTTCATTGGCTCCAGACGCACTCATCCCTGCGCGCCTTGCAACTTTGTCCTCGCCATCCATTGGACAAAGCAAACAAGGTGACCAACTGCGCCGTGTTCTTCTTCAGCCCACGGTAGCGCGTTTTGACATAGCCAAACTGGCGCTTGATCACCCGAAACGGATGCTCCACCTTGGCACGGATACCGGCTTTGGTTTTTTCAACCTAGTCTGTCAGCTGATCAAGCGGATCGCTCTTGTACAAGGCCCTGCGTTTGCCTGGGCGCATGGCAACGTGCCAGGTCACGCCTGACTTGGCATCAGGGCGTTTGTGGATGCCTTGATAACCCGCATCACCATACGCATCCACTTCTTGCCCATGCAGCAAGCTGTTGCCTTCGAGCACATCGTGAACATTGCCCGATGTGCCCCGAACCGTGTGAACCAATCCAGAGTCAGCGTCCGCGCCAATGTGGGCCTTCATGCCAAAGTGCCACTGGTTACCTTTTGGCTGGAGTGCATCTCAGGATCGCGGGCTTTGTCATTGTTCTTGGTGGAACTGGGCGCCGCAATGAGTGTGGCGTCCACCACGGTGCCGGTCTTGAGCAGCAAACCTCGCTCGATCAGCAAGTCATTGAGGGTGGCCAGTATTTGATCGGCCAGCTTGTGCTTTTCCAGCCGATGGCGGAATCGCAAAATAGTGCTTTCATCGGGCATACGCGAGAACTCTTGCAGCTGGGCGAATTCCCGGTACAACGGAACGTCAAAGAACGCCTCCTCCATGCCGGGGTCAGACAGAGTGAACCACTGCTGCAAGAAATGCGTGCGCAACATGGTCGCCAGCGAAAAGGGTGG
>CAYHDD010000816.1:0-1775 GCA_964355195.1 uncultured Rhodoferax sp.
TTCTGGAAAGCCGTGGCTTCTCAGTGGCCCTGCTCAACGGCAGCATGGACCTGGATGCGCGCGCCAAGGAGCAGCAGTTCTTCTCGGGCGACGTTCGGGTTCTGGTCTCGACCGACGCTGGCGGTGAAGGCCTGAACCTGCAGTTCTGCCACGTTGTTGTCAACTTCGACATGCCGTGGAACCCGATGCGCATCGAGCAGCGCATTGGCCGCGTGGACCGTATTGGCCAGCGCCATGTGGTGCGCGCCATTAACTTCGTTCTTGAAGACACGGTGGAGCACCGGGTCCGCCAGGTGCTGGAGGCCAAGCTCGAAATCATCGCCCAGGAATTCGGCGTGTACAAGGCCTCCGATGTGATGGACTCGGTCGAGGCGGAGGCGATGTTCGACGAGGTGTTTGTGCAGGGCCTGCAAGACCCTGGTGCTATCGACATGGCATGCGACGCCGTGATCAATCAGGTTCGCGACAAGCTTGCCATTGAGGTGAAGAACAGCGACCTGCTGGCGGATGCCCATGCGCTGGATGCCCTTGAGGCCCGCAAATGGCGCGACCACCCGGCGCAGTTTTGGCTGGAGCGCGCCATCACCTCCGGTTTGCCGGCACGTGGCGGCAGTGCCGTGAAAACCGGGGACGCATGGCGCGTGAAATGGGTGGACGGCAGCGAGTCGGCCAAGGTTTGCTTTGATGCCAGGACGGCGGAACAGAACCCGGATCTGGAATGGGTCACGCTGGAGGACCCTCGCGCCAGAGCCCTGATCAGCGAGTTGTCACGCTGCGTCGCTGGGCAGCCCATGCCGGTGGTCAAGATCGCTGGCCTGCCTGACGCGGTGCAGGGTGTCTGGTCACTGTGGGAGATCAGCCTTTGCGCTGAAGGGCTCAGCCGAAAACGCTTCCTGCCGATCTTCGCAACGGACGATGGACGAACCTTTGTGCCCACGGCCAAACGCATATGGGACCTGCTGTTGACTGAGGCGGTCAAGATCACGGGCATCACCAGCACCGAGCAGGCTGTAAAGGGGTTCGATGCCTCCATGGCAGCGGCCAAGACGCAAGGCGAACGCCTGTTCTCAGAACTGCTAGCCGAGCACCGTTCACGGTTGCAGGAAGAGCGCGAGCGCGCCAAGTACGCTTTTGAGGCCCGCTATCAGGCCATTGGCCGAATTGGCTTGCCTGCCGTTCGCGAGCACCGTCGCAAGCGGCTGAATGCCGAACACCAGGCACGGATGGCAGCGTTGGACGATGCAGATGCCAGCGTGCCCGATCTCTTTGCTGTGATGATGCTTCGGGTGGGGTTTGTATGAGCCCGTGGATTGAACGCATCCTCAAGGAGTTTCCGGCAGACCTGGCTCGGCTCTGGATTGCAGCCGACCCGGACGATGTGCTGTTGGATGAGCAGGTGCTGTCGGGCCTGCGAGAGCGTGGCTTTGAGCTAATGCCGTTCGAAGACTCGGTCGCGTTCCGTGCCGAGTATGAGGACCGCTACCGTAGCGCATGGGACCGTGGCGAAGCAGCCCCAGCCAAGGCCCTGGTGCTGCACCTGCGCGGCACCAAAATCAGTGATCTGCCTTGGGACTACCTGAGGCAGGCGCGCCGCGTGAGCCTGAGTCTTGCCAACCTGTTCCCGAAGCTCAGCTACCCGGTCATTCGGCAGATCGGCGCTGAATATCATGAGGCCCTATTCGCTGCGCAGACTAATTTTGCATCGCAGGCGCTGGGAGAATCCGCGACCAAAGAGTTCGTCCTGACCCACATCTTCAAGATCAGCCCGCACCTGA
>CAYHDD010000817.1:0-1774 GCA_964355195.1 uncultured Rhodoferax sp.
AGTGCGACCCAGGACATCGGCCAGCACACACGGCAAGCCGACGTGGTGGTGGCCGCCGTTGGCAAGCGCAACGTGCTGAGCGCTGGCATGATCAAACCGGGTGCCGTGGTCATCGACGTCGGCATGAACCGCAATCCTGAGGGCAAGCTGTGTGGGGACGTCGACTTTGCGAGCGCAGCGCAAGTCGCCGGCTTCATAACGCCGGTGCCGGGCGGGGTTGGACCGATGACCATCACGATGTTGTTGGTCAACACACTGGAAGCCGCCGAGCGAGCCACAGCATGAGCAACCCTCTACTTTGCTTCGACGACCTGCCACGCTTTGACCAGGTCCGCCCCGAACACGTGGCGAGCGCGCTCGATGCGCTGCTGGCGGACGCCAACGCGGCACTCGAAAGCGTCAGTGCGGCCGACTTTCCAGCGCACTGGGACGCACTTTCAGGCGTGCTCGACGTAGCGACCGAGAGACTCTCGCGTGCCTGGGGCACGGTCAGCCACTTGCAAGCCGTCGCCGACACACCCGCCCTGCGCGCGGCCTTCAATGAAGCACTTCCCAAGGTGACAGAATTTTCAACGCGCATGGGTGCCGATCAGCGGCTCTACAGCAAATACAAGGCGATTGATCCGGCCACGCTGAACCCGCAGCGGAGCCAGGCCCGGCACAATGCATTGCGAAGCTTTGTGCTCGGCGGCGCTGAACTTGCTGGCGCCGAGCGTGAGCGTTTCACCGCCATTCAGGAGCGACTGGCCGAGCTGAGCCAGAAGTTCAGTGAAAACGCGCTCGATGCGACCGATGCCTTTGCCTACTACGCCGAAGCGTCGGAAATAGACGGCGTGCCCGACGATGTCAAGCAAGCGGCACGCTCGCTGGCCCAATCCGAGGGTCGCGAGGGTTTCAAGCTGACACTCAAAATGCCTTGCTATCTGCCGCTGATGCAATTTGCAGAGAAGCGCGAGCTGCGCCAGACACTCTACCGCGCCTACGTCACACGCGCCTCGGACCAGGCCCTGGCTGACCAGCAGAAATTCGACAACTCAACCATCATTGCCGAAATACTGAGCCTGCGGCAGGAAGAGGCCGAATTGCTGGGCTACAAGAGCTATGGCGAGCTCTCGCTGGTACCGAAAATGGCCAACTCGCCGCAGCAGGTTGCCAGCTTTCTGCGCGACCTGGCGCAAAGAGCCCGCCCGTTTGCCGAGCAGGACCTGACCGACCTGCGCGAGTTTGCCGCCCAGCATCTGGCCCTGGCGGATCCGCAGGTCTGGGACTGGCCCTACATCAGCGAAAAGCTGAAGGAAGCGCGCTACGCCTTCAGCGAGCAGGAAGTAAAGCAGTACTTTCCGGCACCGAAAGTCCTGGCGGGCCTCTTCAAAATTGTCGAAAGCCTGTTCGAGGTGACGATTCAGACTGACCGCGCACCGACCTGGCACGAGGGCGTCAAGTTCTTCCGCATCGAGCGCAACGGCACGCTGCTAGGCCAGTTTTACCTCGACCCGGGCGCACGCACCGGCAAGCGTGGTGGCGCCTGGATGGACGACGTGCGCAGCCGCTGGCTGCGTCCCGACAGCCAACAACTGCAAACTCCGGTGGCCCAACTGGTGTGCAACTTTGCTGAAGGTGTAGGTGACAAGCCCGCCTTGCTGACTCACGATGACGTCACCACCCTGTTTCATGAGTTCGGCCATGGTCTGCACCACCTGTTGACACAGGTCAGTGAACTCGACGTCTCCGGCATCAGTGGTGTCGAGTGGGATGCAGTCGAGCTGCCTAGTCA